>JALTDI010000058.1 GCA_027074255.1 Desulfurellales bacterium | reverse complement strand
CTTATAAACGGCATAAAGGGACTCTGGAACGGTTAGAGGATGAAAGTATGAAGAAAAACACTTGGGTTATGCTACTTGATACAGTAATTATCGGGCTTATAGGAGCTGCAAGCGCTCAGATTTTTGCTTTTTTGTTAAAATTTGTAGGACATTACTCATTAACTTATATAGCAGGATACACGCCCCCGGATGTTTTTAACATATTGAAAGGCGGTGCTCCTCAACATACGTATCATCCGCTTCTGATTCTTCCTGTTATCGTCGCAGGCGGTTTAATTTCCGGTTTTCTGGTTTACACCTTCGCTCCAGAGGCAGAGGGACACGGAACCGATACGGCTGTCAGAGCATTTCACAGAACCGGCGGCTACATCAGAGCAATAGTAACACCTCTGAAAATAATCGCATCGGCAATAACGATAGGAACAGGCGGTGCAGCGGGAAGAGAAGGCCCCACAGCACTATTTAGTGCAGGTGTAGGCTCAATATACGCAAATTTTAGGAAATCGTCCATAGACCAAAGGCGTCTGTTTGTTTTAATAGGAATGGCTTCGGGTTTATCTGCCATATTTAGAGCGCCTATCGGTACATCTATTTTCGCGATTGAAGTTTTATACAATGATATGGAGTTTGAATCAAGCGCCCTTGTTTATACGCTTCTTGGTTCCATTATAGCGTATATTGCAACGGGTTTTATTATGGGCTGGGGTTCTATCTTTGAGGTTCCTATCAACCTTCATGCGACAAGCGCCTCCACATTTCTATACCTGAGCGTTCTTGCTCTGTTCAGCGGTTTTATAGGTGTTCTTCTCCCTAACCTTTTTTATTACACAAGGGATTTGTTCCATAAAATAAAGATACCGCCGCACTTTAAACCGGCTTTAGGGGCCTTAGTTGTAGGCATTATAGCTTTGGAGCTGCCCCAGGTTTTAGGCGGCGGCTATGGATGGATTCAGGATGCAATAGACGGTAAAATGGCTATTGGTCTGCTGTCAATGCTGTTGGTGGCAA
>JALTDI010000057.1 GCA_027074255.1 Desulfurellales bacterium | reverse complement strand
AAGCAGAAAATTCTTATGAGATAAAAAAAGTAGAACTCAAAAAACAAGCTTTAGAAGTAAATCAGCTTATTAATCAATTAGGAGAAGGTAATAATACAGAGATTAAAAGTAAATCAAGTGAAAATAATTTTTTACCAAAGTATTCAAGTAAATCATCAAAGAATGAGGAGTCAACGACTACAACTGAATTTAAACGTTTTTCTCCTAATCAAGATGTAATAATTGATTCAGATGGCGATGGGCTTTCTGATCAAGAAGAAAAAATCTATCATACAGATCCATTTAATCCAGATACAGATGGTGATGGCTATTTAGATGGAGTAGAAGTAGCTAATGGTTATAATCCATTAGGATCTGGTAAATTAGCAAGAAATACAGCTATTATTTTAGACCACAGTAACAATAAAGAAGATGTGTTAAAGGATTCAGATGGCGATGGGCTTTCTGATCAAGAAGAAAAAATCTATCATACAGATCCATTTAATCCAGATACAGATGGTGATGGCTATTTAGATGGAGAAGAAGTTCTACATGGGCATGATCCACTAAATCCAAATAAAGATGATAAAATTAAATATGAAGAACCAATTAATTCTGGTGAAACAAAAGAGGAAATTTATAAAGTAACACAAGTAAAAACAGTTACTTTAATATCTACTAGCACAAAGAAAATATCTACTAGCACAAAGAAAATTATCAAGAAAGAAAAAAATTATTTAGTAATTAAAGGAAAGGCTCTACCAAATAGTTTTGCTGTTTTATATATTTATTCAAAGCCAATAGTAGTTGTGGTTAAAACAGACGCTTATGGAAACTGGACATATACATTAGATAAAACATTGGCCGATGGTAAGCATGAAGTTTATGTTGCAGCTACTAATAACACTGGAAAAATAGTTGCTAAAAGTAGTCCTTATATCTTTTTTATAAAACAAGCCAAAGCTGTAACAGTTGAAGAATACAGTAGTAGAAAGTTTGGCGATGTTAATGTTGTTGAACCAACTGAATCATT
>JALTDI010000056.1 GCA_027074255.1 Desulfurellales bacterium | reverse complement strand
AATGTCCTTGTGGAAGTGGAAGGAAATATAAGAAATGCTGCGGTAAATAAATTCAACACATAACAAATCACTGCACTGGATTTTTACTCCGCTGCGCTCCGTAAAAACCAGTGAGTTCAAGCGTTCGAAGGAAATAATATGTCAACATATAATCTTTTACAAAAGATAGTCCAACTTTTTAACGACAAGAAAGGCAAATTGAAGAATAATCTTAATAAAGGAGAAAATGCTCTTCTGAAGTCACTTGAATTTAAAAAATGTTGCAGTTTAAAAGAAGACTCTTCAAGCGAAGGTGCTTTGTTTGGGTATGGCTCGCTAAAATCTGATTATAAACCTAAAGACGATGGCAATAATCTAATTATTGAAGTCAAATATATCAGAAAAACAGACAGTTCACATACACATAATGAATACGATATAAAAAACGCTTTAAGTCAAATTATTGAACAGGCTGTATGCAAGAAAGTAGAAAATGCGATTCTTTTAATTATAGATGCTGGCAGGGCATGTAATAGACCATGGAATGCTATTGAAGGTAAATTTATCTCAATGTTTCAGCAAAACCCTTTTAAGATTAAACTTATTGTTTTAAGAATCAGAATATTAAAGTGTGCAAGTGGTGATATTAAAATTGAACATGAAATTATATAAAATTCTTCGAACAAAACACTCCACCTGACCGTTATGTTACGGGAAAAGCAGAGGGGTCAGGCATCGAAAATATAATTTAATCTTTGACATTGCCTCCTGAGATACTATAATTCTTGTATTATGGTACGACCTTATCGGCTGCAAGCAGAAGACTGTTTCTATCATATAAGGAACAAATGGGGAGATAGGTAAGATATTCAAGATGAAAGCGCAGGCAGTGAGCAAGGCAGGCATAAAGATTCTGTAGAATATAACTATAATAAGAAAGAAGGGATGCTTATTATAAGGAGGTATGAGTTATAATGAAAACAGACGAATTTATATCAACGGCCGATTTTTTGCCAATAGATGTTAGAATTCGACTGAT
>JALTDI010000055.1 GCA_027074255.1 Desulfurellales bacterium | reverse complement strand
CTATTATTAAAACTTGACTTTTTATGCCTAATCGGGCATCTTTTATGCGGCTTATAATATTAAGCTAATTTATTTAAAAAAGGGTGAATGAATGAATCCTCAACTGTTTTTGATGGTTATACCGTTTTTGCTTGCCGTTGTAGTACATGAGGTATCGCACGGTTATGTGGCGTACAAATTGGGAGATAACACGGCAAAATTTATGGGAAGATTGACCTTAAATCCCATAGCTCATGTTGATATCTTCGGCACAATCATACTGCCGGCTATCTTGCTGATAGCGCACTCTCCTGTACTCTTCGGATGGGCAAAACCGGTTCCTGTTAATTTTTTTAATTTAAGAAACCCTAAAAGGGATTCGGCATACGTTGCATTGGCCGGCCCTGCATCAAATATCATAATGACACTGGGCTTTGCACTGATATATCACATATTCGTTCTTTTGCCCATACCCTATATTCAGCAGCCTATGCTTTTAACCTGTGTTTACGGTGTGGAGCTTAATTTGATATTTGCCTTTTTTAATCTTATACCGATACTGCCCCTTGACGGCGGCAGGATTCTGGCGGCGTTTTTGCCCTCCAGAATGGCGTATAATTTTTCAAAGATTGAGCCATACGGAATGTATATAGTAATTGCGCTGATATTCCTCGGAGTATTTAATATAATATATTACATGCTTGTTATGCCATTAACCAATTTGTTGCTGTAAGGAGAAAAATGTTTATGAAAAATACCATTTTGAGCGGAATGAGACCAACGGGCAATCTTCATTTGGGAAATCTTTACGGTGCCCTATACAACTGGATTAAATTTCAGGAAGAGGATTATAACAGGTTCTATTTTGTTGCCGATTGGCATGCCCTCACAACCGGTTTTGAGGATTCAAAAAATATTCCTGAAAACACCATTGAAATGGTGGCAGACTGGTTATCCTTCGGCTTAGACCCCGATAAAGATACCATATTTATGCAGTCCTTGGTTAAAGAGCACGCAGAACTTTTCTTGCTTCTGTCTATGATAACACCTGTGGGGTGGTTAGAGAGGGTCCCTTCATACAAAGATCAAATAGCCCAGCTGGGGAAGGATAAAACTTCAAACTACGGTTTTTTGGGATACCCTGTTTTGATGGCGGCGGATATCATAATATATAAAGCAAATATGGTGCCCGTAGGTGTTGATCAGGTAGCGCATCTTGAATTTACAAGAGAGATAGTCAGACATTTTAATAATAGCGTTAATAAAGAGATATTTGTTGAGCCTCAGCCGCTTCTTACAAGCTCACCCAAGATTCTCGGACTCGACGGCAGGAAAATGAGCAAATCTTATAACAATGCCATCTATCTTTCGGACTCCGAAGATGAAACAAATAAAAAATTAAGAATTATGTTCACAGACCCGAGAAGAAAAAGAAGGAGCGACCCGGGTGTTGCGGAAGAGTGCGGAATTTTTATGCTTCATAAGATTTTCACAGATGAAGACAAATGCAATGAAATTAAGAATGATTGCGCACAGGCAGCCATAGGATGTGTTGAGTGCAAAAAACTGCTTGCCGAAAATCTTAATAAAAAGTTATCGCCGATCAGAGAAAAGAGAAAACAAATCGTGGATAAAAAGGATTTTATAAGAGAATTAATAATAGACGGCAGTAAAAAGGCTTCTCAATTTGCAAAAAAAACTTTGGAAGAGGTGCAAGATGCAATTTTCTCAAGTGCAAGAATTAAATAACAGGATTGAAGAATGTTTTTTAGATAAAAAAACTCGTCTGAATAATATGGTCGGTTTGATATACCTTATGAGAAACCTTCAAAAGCAATTTGAAAGATACGAAGAGAATTGGAGTTTTATAATGTTTAACACAGATATCAAAAGATACATAAGGACTAACTGCGACGATTTAATCCAGGAAGATGTCAATTTGGCAGCAGCTGATATCCTGAGAACTATCTGCAGAGAAAGTGATATAATATCTATCTGCAATGATAGCCGATTTTGTATATTAACCAGGGTGTTTGAGGGCGACGATATGATTCAGTTTGCCGATAAAATATTAAAGCATCTCTCGGGCATAGAGCATAATGGCTGCAAAATAGATATAAATGCAAAATTCGGCATTACTTTTTCAAAGCATAACGAT
Organism: Desulfurellales bacterium; assembly: GCA_027074255.1. Taxonomy (GTDB): domain Bacteria; phylum Campylobacterota_A; class Desulfurellia; order Desulfurellales; family Hippeaceae; genus S144-51. Next base: position 1,895 of record JALTDI010000055.1, on the reverse strand, counting down.
ACTGTTGAGAATTTTATCGAAAGGGCTGAGCTTGCCTTAAAAAAAGCGGAATCAACACAAGAAAGTATTGTGCTGAGTACTTAAATATCTTATTAACTCTTTTTTAGAAACTTTTTATCTATAAAATTCGTATCATAGGTGTTGGCGACAAATTCCTCACTCGTCAATATCTTTTTAAAGAAGGGTATGCTCGTTTTTATGCCCTCAACGACAAACTCATCCAAACACCTTAGCATGCGCAAGCGTGCCTCTTCCCTGTCTTCGCCCCTGACTATGAGCTTGGATACCAAAGAATCATAACTCGGGCTCACGTTGATGCCGCAGTATATGGCGCTGTCAACCCTAACGCCCGGTCCGCCCGGAATGAACAGTTTGTTTATCTTTCCCGGAGAAGGGTAGAACTTTTCAGGGTCTTCCGCATTAATCCTGCACTCCATAGTGTGAAATTTTAGTGATATATCGCTCTGTTTCAATCTCAGCGGTTCATTAGAAGCCACGGCAATCTGCTCTTTTATCAAATCAACACCATATGCCATTTCGCTGACCGGATGTTCAACCTGAATCCTTGTATTTATTTCAATAAAATAGAAATCTTCACCATCGTATAAAAATTCCAATGTGCCTGCATTTTGATAACCGAGTGCTTTGGCAGCTAAAATTGCCGTATTGTGCAGCTGTTCTCTTTTTCCCTCATTTAAAACATCCGATGGAGATTCTTCAAATAATTTCTGATGTCTTCTCTGCAGGGTGCAGTCCCTTTCTCCGAAATGAACCACATTGCCGTACATATCAGCGAGGATTTGAACTTCTATATGTCTGGGGTGTTCTATAAATTTTTCAAGATAAATATCGTCTTTACCAAAAGATATCTTTGCCTCCATCTTAGCGGCTCTAAATTCCTGTATCAGGCTGCTTTCATCTCTAACGATTCTCATGCCTTTGCCGCCGCCGCCCCAGGATGCTTTTAACAAAACCGGATATCCTACCTCCGAGGCTGTTTTTTTAAGCGTTTCCTCATCGGATATTGAGCCTTCGCTGCCCGGGATTGTCGGAATATCGAACTGCTTTAATATGGATTTCACCTTTGCTTTGTCTGCAAGGCTCTCCATTGTGTGTGCATCAGGTCCGATAAACGTGACATTCAAATCCGAACAGATGTTTGCAAAAGTCGGATTTTCCGATAAAAATCCATAACCCGGATGAACAGCGTCGCATTGAGAAGCCTCAATAGCTTGTGCAACATTAAAAAGGTTTAGATAACTTTCAGCGGCAGGTGCAGGGCCGATACATATTGCTTCATCTGCAAGCTGCACGGGCATGGATTCCTTGTCCTCGGTTGAATAAACAACAGCTGTTTTTATTCCCATTTCCTTTGCGGCTCTTATTATTCTAAGAGCTATCTCAGACCTGTTGGCTATCAATATTTTTTTAAACATAAGCTATCCCAATTTTCTAACTAAAAATAAGGGTTGGTCATATTCAACCTTTTGGGCATTTTCAACGAGTATTTTCTCTATTTTGCATGGAAATTCGGCCTCGAGTTCATTCATTATCTTCATAGCTTCCAAAATACACAAAACATCTCCCTTTTTGACCTCGTCGCCGACCTCTACATAAGGTGCCGACGTAGGTGAGGGAGCCCTATAAAATGTTGCTACCATCGGTGATTTTATTTCAACAAGGTTTTCATCTATAATTTCTTCGGCTTCGGCCTCAATTTGCGCCTCGATTTTTTCCTGATGCTCAGTATGTCTTTCAATCGTCTGCGGCGCTGCTGTCTGAGTCACTATATTATCTCCGACAAATGCCTCTTTCTTTTTTAATATCAAATGCATATCGTCGTCTTTATAGTCAAATTCAACGAAATTGCTCTCCTCGACTATCTTTATAATGTC
>JALTDI010000054.1 GCA_027074255.1 Desulfurellales bacterium | reverse complement strand
GATAAACCTTTTTTTATCTTTTTTGATAGAAGCGGTGATAGTTTGTAGCCAACTATTCTATCGAGAATCCTTCTTGCTTCCTGAGAATTTACCATATATTCGTCAATGGAACGGTATGTTTTAATGGAGTTTGTTATTGCGCTTTTTGTAATTTCGTGAAAAACTATGCGTTTTATATTTTTCTCATCCATTTTAGCGGCATTGATAATGTGCCAGCCTATCGCTTCTCCTTCCCTGTCTTCGTCTGTTGCTATGTATATTGTTTTCGCATCTTTTGAAGCTTTTTTAATATTATCTACAATGGGTTTTTTTTCTCTCGGTACTACATATTTCGGTTTGAATTCCTTTTCTATATCAACGCCGAAAGATTTCTGCGGCAAATCCCTTATATGGCCGTATGAGGCAATCACATTGTAATTTCTGCCGAGGAATTTGGATATGGTCTTGGCTTTTGCCGGCGATTCAACTATAACGAGATTCATATCGACTCCTTTTTTTAAAGTTTCCTGTATCCGTCCGAGGGAGTATGCACTATCAGACCCTTTATTTCAAGGTCAAAAAGAATATCGCTCAATGCGGATATGTCCATATATGTTTTCAAAATCAGCTCATCAATGCTCATTTCACCCTCAAGTATATCCATCACGTTTTTTTCATCCTCAGAGAGGGATTGCCGTTCGTTTTGCTTTATCTTTTCAGCCTCTTTTTTTAGTTCCAAATAAAAATATGACAGTATCGCATCAATGTCATTTACAGCTATTGAGCCTTGATATATCAATTTGTTTGTTCCCTTGCTGCGTTTTGAAAATATCTCACCCGGCACGGCAAAAACGGGTTTTGACTGTTCTTCTGTTATTCTTGCGGTTATCAAAGAGCCGCTTTTAATGTCGGCTTCTACAATAACGCTTCCTTTGGCAAGTCCTGCTATTATCCTGTTTCTGCGCGGAAAATTGTAGCGATTCGGCTTCGTCCCGAGAGGAAATTCAGATATTATGCACCCTTTCTGTGTAATTTCTTTATAGATTTTCTTGTTTT
>JALTDI010000053.1 GCA_027074255.1 Desulfurellales bacterium | reverse complement strand
AAAAAGGGGGGTGGACGAAAGCAGGTTATAGACATCATAGAAAATATAGACGAAGTTTTTCTTAACGTTATTGACGACCATATTGCTGGGGACCCTATGGATGGAAAAATTCGTTGGACCAATTTAAGTCACAAAAAAATTGCAGCCAAAATGAAAGAGTCAGGAATTATAATCAGCGTAACAGTGATTAAAAAACTGTTAAAAAAACATGGGTTTAGAAAGCGTAAAGCCTTTAAGAACAGATCCATTGGGACTTCTAAAAATCGTAATGAGCAATTTGAAAAAATTAATCAATTAAAAGAACAATATCTCAAAGATGGCAATCCGGTTGTCAGTATGGATACAAAAAAAAAGAGCTTTTAGGCAATCTATACAGGGATGGCCATGTATATAATACGGGTGTAATTGAAGTATATGATCACGATTTTCCATATCTTGCTGAAGGGGTAGTAATTCCTCACGCTATTTATGATTTAAAATTTAACAAAGCCCATGTGAACATTGGAATTAGTAAAGATACAAGTGAGTTTTCCTGCGACTCGATAAGAATTTGGTGGCAGAATTATGGCAAGATCCAATATCCGAATAGTACTTCTATTCTCATACTTGCTGATGGTGGTGGTAGTAATTCAAGCCGTCACTATATCTTCAAAGAAGATTTGCAGAAACTTGTAGATGAAATTGGAGTAGAAATACGGATGGCACATTTCCCACCGTATACATCGAAATGGAATCCTATAGAGCATCGGCTATTCCCCCATATTACAAGATCTTTAAAAGGTGTCATCTTAAAAAGTCATAATTATGTTAAAGAACTGATTGAAAATACGACGACACTAACGGGCCTAAAAGTTAAAGCCCACATTATAAAAAAAATCTATAAAACCGGGAGAAAATATGCCGACAATTTTAAAAAAACTATGAGAATAGTTTTTGATGATTATTTGGGGCAGTGGAATTATAGAGCGATACCGGGAAAAGTATAAATATAGTCAATTTATTTAATTTTAATTTCTAAGCATGAATTTTACTTCAATTT
>JALTDI010000052.1 GCA_027074255.1 Desulfurellales bacterium | reverse complement strand
CGATGTGCACTGTAAAACCGTTATGTCTTTACAGCCATCTTGAACGAGCACATCTACAGCTGCTTTAACCTCATCAAGAGTTGCCATACCCGTTGACATAATAACAGGTTTACCTGTTGATGCGCACTTCTTGAAAAGCTTATGCCACAATAGCTCATAAGAGGCTATTTTATAAGCGTCAACATAAGGCTCAAGCTCATCTACGGCATCCAAGTAAAACGGTGTGCAGACAAACTTTATACCTATCTCTTTGCACTTTCTTGAAATCTCTGGCAAAAATTCGACGGGCAACTCCCAGTCTTTGCGCTTCCTGTGTTCCTCGCTATGCCTTAAAATTTCAGGTGCAAACAGTTGGTCAATCTTAAACAATTGAAACTTAACACCATCACAGCCACACTTTTTCGCTTCTTCGATAAACCTTAAACATCTATTCAAATCACCGTTATGATTGCTCGAAACCTCAGCAACAAATTCAATCTTTCCCATAGCAAACATACCTTAGCAAAATACATACCTTTATTCAATCACCCCACCCCAAAACTTGCACCTCGTAGATACTGTGTTATTTGTCAACCCCTTTATACAGAATTCAGTGTGTTTTTTCTAAGTATGCATTCTTATACTGCGCCAATGCCATAATTAACAGTTTCCGCATACAGGCAACCAAAGCCACCTTTTTCTTCTTGCCGTTAGATACAAGTCTTTCAAAAAACTCTTTGATTTTAGTGTTGGTTCTTATTGCACACATACCTGCCATATAGATGAGATTCCTTATATAGGCATCCCCTTGTTTGCTTATTCTTTTATTTATCTTCTTTTTGCCTGATTCATATACAATAGGGTCTAACCCTATCAGAGCAGCCGCCTCTTTTCTATTCTTAACCTGTTTTTTCTCAAAAAACAGGAACAGATTAACGGCTGTTAAAAAACCTATGCCCTTTATGCTTTCTATCTTTTGGACGGCTTCTTTCATTTTATCTTTCTTTTCTATCAGTCTCTTTATCTTCTTTTCTATGGATTTTTAGTCTTTCATTCATCTGTAAG
>JALTDI010000051.1 GCA_027074255.1 Desulfurellales bacterium | reverse complement strand
ATTTCTCTCAGATGGGAATAACAATATCCCCGATAGTTTCAGGAAAGGCAATAAACGAACGCGAATTTGCAAACTTATCCGACGAATTGAAAAAATCCATTGAAGACAAAAGAAGAAAACTCGAAGATGATATAAATATATTTCTGAGAAAAAGCAAAGAGCTTGAAAAGGATAAGTTTGAAAAAATAAAAAAAATAAACGACGAAATGGGACTTTTGATAGTAAGCCAGAAAATCGAGGCCATAAAAGAAAAATTCCGTGACAATAAAGATGTGGAAAGGTATTTGGACGATGTTGAAGAATATACATTAAACAACATAGCCATATTTCTGCCTCAGAAAAACCAGACACTGCCATTTATGCAGACTCAAAACAAATACACCGAATACAAGGTCAATCTTTTTGTAGACAATGAAGATACTAAGGAAATTCCCGTAATATATGAGGAAAATCCAACCTATTACAATATATTTGGCAAATTGGAGAAACAAGCCTATTTCGGTGCTTTTATAACCGACTTTACTCACATCATAGCCGGCAGTATCCATAAAGCTAACAACGGTTATCTTATTCTTGACGCAATGAGCATACTTACAAATCCGGGTGTATGGGATACATTAAAAAAATCCATTTTGTCCAAAAAAAGCATAATAGAAGAATGGGGTGAGAAATACGGTATAATTGCATCAGAAACACTAAAACCGGAACCAATGGCATTGAACATAAACGTGATTCTAATCGGGAATGAATATTTATATGATTTGCTCTACACATACGACGATGATTTTCAAAAACTTTTCAAGCTGAAAACCAACTTTAATTATACGATAGACAATAATAAACACAACACTACCCGTTTTGCTTCTAAGATTTTATCGTATTGTGAAAGAAACAGTTTAAAAAAACCTGATAGTGAAGGAATGAATGGTCTTTTGAAATATTCATCGAGACTAAGCGAGAATAAAGAAAAAATATGGGCATATTACGACGATATTATGGATATTTTAAGAGAGGCACAGCTTAAAAGCACATCTGAAAACATAAC
>JALTDI010000050.1 GCA_027074255.1 Desulfurellales bacterium | reverse complement strand
AATTAGGCAATATTACGCCTGCGGTATCGGTTGAGGGCTTCGAGGTTCAAACAGATGCAAGGAGAGGAAAAGGAACGTTCAAAAAAATAATGCAGTCTTTCGAAAATATGAGAGACGAGGGTGTCCCTTTCGGCATATCCACAACGGCTATGAGGCACAACGCAGAGCTTCTGGTGAGTGACGAATTCTTAGATTTTTATTTTAATGAACAAAAAGCTGTTTACGGCTGGATATTCCAGTATATGCCGATAGGCAGGAAATACACTCTGGATTATGTCATCACACCCGAGCAGAGACTCTATCTGTTTAAAAAGGAAAGAGAAATTCTTTGGGATAAAAAGCTATTCTACCCTGATTTCTGGAATAGCGGAGTTTTGTCCACGGGCTGCATTTCAGCAGGAAGAGAGGGAGGATATCTATACATAGACTGGAACGGAACCGTGACGCCCTGCGCCTTTTTCCCCTACTCTACCGTGAACATAATCGATGTTTATAACAACGGTGGCAACTTAAACGACATATACAATCAGCCGTTTTTTGAAGCCATAAGGAAATGGCAAGACACATACGGCTATAAAAGAGAACCCGACAAGGTAGGAAATTATATAATAGGCTGCCCGATTAGAGACCATTACAATATGGCACGCAATATTATAGACAAATACCATGCCGAACCGGAAGACATAAGTGCCAAACAGGCTTTGGAAGATAAGGAATATTTCAAAGGTATGGTCGAATATGATATGAAGCTGAAAAACTTGCTTGACCCATACTGGAGAGATATTTATTTAACAGGACAATACAAAGAAAAAATAAACAACGCATATCTCAAAGCTGCAAGATAGAGAAAACCCATTTTCAAAGCAGGTATAGCTCGTCTGCCACGCAGACTATACCCGCTTTTTAGTTAAGTAAACCCTTAGCTTATATAAGTACTATAAAGTTTAATTTTTCTTTCATTTTTTTTAAGAATATGCTATAAATTTACATTGATGTTGATAGTATTAGTATCAAGTTTTTCTTAAAGGAGTCTTGTCTATATGAACG
>JALTDI010000049.1 GCA_027074255.1 Desulfurellales bacterium | reverse complement strand
GTGGGTTTTAGGTATTAGGTAATAGGTTTTAGCAAGAGAAAGAGGGTGGTTGGTACGGCCGTTTTGGATTTTGGATTGTTAGACATTCTTATTCTCTGTCAGTGTTGGGTAAGAAGGTGATGGGTGATAGGCAAGAGGGTGTTGGGTTGTGGGTAATGGGTTTTGGGTAGAGGTTTTAGTGTTTATCACTTGCTGTCCTGTAGCTTATCAATGTTTTGACCTGTTTTGATAAAATTTCCAGTCTTTCAATAAGTTTATCAAATTGCACTTTTTCAATGTAGCCTATTTCAAACGCTATATACAATTGAGTAATCACCTCTGCTATTGAACCATTGGCAATATAAAGAAATCTAATAGCTGGTCTGTCAACCTTTTTTTCTACACCTTGCTTAGGCATACTTTAAAAATCTCCTCTTTTTTAATCATACCGCTCCTCTTTGCTCTCTGTGATGTATTTTTTCTTCTCTTTTACCTGTTTTCTTGTAATAATTCTCCAAATACTCCTTGGGGCTGCACCAGTTAAGCGTAGAATTAATTCTTCTTTTGTTGTAATACGCCTCTATGTATTCAAAAATCTTGGTTTTAGCCTCTTTTTTCGTTCTAAAGCTCTCTTTTGATAAAAGCTCGCTCTTTAGTGTTTTAAAAAAGCTCTCAGCAACAGCATTATCATAGCAGTTGCCTTTTTACGCTTGTGCTTTGTGTTACATTGAGAGACCTTAATTTGTTTCTAAAGGCTTCAGAATGGTACTGAATACCCCTGTCTGAATGGAATATGAGATTTTCCTTTGGTTTTCTCTTTGTTATTGCTTCATTGAAGGCTTTCATAACGGTATTTTCTGTCTTTAAATCGTATGATCTGCTATGAGCTACTACCTCTCTGTTGAATAGGTCTATTATAGTGGTTACATAGAGCCAGCCCTCTTTTGTTGGGATGTAGGTGATATCAGATACCCAGACCTTATTTGGGAGATCAACTGTGAAATTCTGATTTAAGAGATTGGGTGGATATTTATCCGGTTTATCACTGTTTTTTGGGTATCTGTGCCTTT
>JALTDI010000048.1 GCA_027074255.1 Desulfurellales bacterium | reverse complement strand
GGTTTTTTAAGTTTAAACAAAAAATATTTTGCCGAATGTTATTCGAAGTTCAAAATAGTGCCTGTTGTGCAGTCGAATATAACGACGAATGCTCTTTTGGAAAGAAAAAGTATAAATTATATGCTGGCTGCGGAGCTGTTGAATATGTATTTGAGGCCGATAAAATTTCTTGAAAAGGGTACTAACAATATAAGGCTCGGAAATTTGTACGAGAGCCTGGGATTGCCCAAAAAAGCAAAAATCAGCTACTTAAATACGGCGTCATTTGCAGAAGCGGTTTTATTGTCTCAAAGGGCAGCTAAATTTTATGCCAAGGGCGATCTGAATAACGCATTAATATATTACAAAAGAGCATTAAAAAGGGTTAATACAAGCCCTATTCTGCTTTATGACGTAGCCATCATGTATTTAAAGAAGCATAACATGGCTGGCTCATACACTATTTTTTCGCAGCTTGAAAATGCCTATCCCAATTTCCCTTTGCCTTATTTTGCTATTTTTATCATTAGACAGTTAAACGGCAATCATAAAGATGCAGTAAAAAGCCTCGGCAGATTCTATGTGAAGTTCAAAGCGCTTAACGGGCTAAACAAGAATATGATGGATTTGGGAGTTATGGCCGATTTTTTGTTGAACGGCGGGATTAAGAACGATAAAAATTTAACTAATAATACCAAGCGCCTATTGTTGATTGTAAAAGCTGCCGTTAATGATGATTTTGTGTTTTTGAATCTTGAAAAAACAGACATTAATGAGCTTGGAGTTAATATAGCTGATTTTTCACAATTGTCGGTTTTGAAGTATTTCTATAAAAATTATCCGACGGATTTTATCAAAAGGACTATATCCGACTATTACTTAATGAAACACGATTATGAAAATGCATATAGGTCTCTTTTTAACATAAACCAGTATTCTTCTGCCGATTACTACAAACTTGGTATAGCTTATTTGATGGATGGCTATCCCGATGCGGCAGATAATTTCTTAACAAAATCCATTCTTTTGAGTGATGGAGTTTATAATGCATATTTTGCAAAGGTTATACTTCAAGCTCAAAGCGGTGATTATAACGGTGTTGTCTACTACCTGAAAATGATTTTAAAAAAGGACAGGGGGTGGATGAATATGAATGCTTTTTTGTCTTTTGATATAGAGCTGAAATGATGTCGATTTTTAAAAAGATTTTAAAGATTCTATCTCTGTTCATATTGTCAGTGATGTTTGTGGGATTGCTTATAGGAGCATTGTATTTTGCCTCTGTTTACATCAGTGCCAAAAAGGATTTTAACAAGGTTGTGTCTGTTAATATTCTGCCTCTTCCCACAAAGGTTTATTCATCCAACAATAAATTGATAGCAAGCTTCGGCCTTCAAAACAGAATCCCTGTTAAATTAAACGACATATCCATGAATATGAAATATGCGATACTTGCCAGTGAAGATGCAAGGTTTTACGACCACGGGGCTATTGATTTGGCAAGTATGGTTAGGGCTTTGATTGCAGATATTATCCATAAAAGAATAGTCCAGGGAGGCAGCACAATAACACAGCAGCTTGTAAAGAACATTTATCTATCGCCCTCAAAGACAATAACGAGAAAACTTAAAGAGGTTATTCTTTCATACAGGCTGGAAAAAAAGCTCACCAAAAATCAAATATTGCAATTGTATCTAAACACCGTTTATTTCGGAGCCGGGGCGTGGGGCATAGAATCGGCTGCAAGAACATATTTTGATACCCATGCCAAGGATTTAAGCATTCCTCAGAGCGCTCTGCTTGCAGGCCTTGTTAGAGCACCGAGTGCCTATAATCCCTACAAACATCCCGAGAATGCAAAGAGGAGAATGATATATGTTTTAAAGAGGATGTATGAAAATCATTTCATAACTTTCCGGCAATATAAAAGCGCTATGAACAGCAAGATTATTTTAAAAAGACGCAGCGCCAACTTTTTCGGTTTAATAATAGCACCGTATTTTACAGATTATGTAAGAAGCTGGCTGATAAATAAATTCGGAGAGGATGTGGTTTATACAAGCGGTCTGAAGGTTTATACTACGCTTGATACCAAGCTGCAGAGATACGCTTTCATAGCTGTTAAGACGGGTATTTTAAGGATTAAAAAAAGATACGATGGGCTTCAGGGCGCTCTTCTTGCTCTTGAGCCTAAAACCGGCTATGTGAAGGCTATGATTGGCGGATTCAGCTATGAGAAAAGCCAATTTAACAGGGCATTAATGGCCAAGCGGCAGCCAGGCTCTTCTTTTAAGCCTTTTATATATTTGACGGCTATAAGTCAGGGATATATGCCCACAGATACGGTAAAAGACGAACCGGAGGTGTTTAGGTTCAACGGCAAAGAATGGAGGCCTCAAAACTATGAGGGAACGTTCCACGGGACAGTTACTCTAATGTATGCTTTGGTTCATTCGGTGAATGTTGCAACAATAAACCTGCTTAACAGCATAGGTATAGACAGTGTTATAAAGACAGCCAAGAGGCTGGGAATAGAGGAAAAAATACCTCACAATCTGTCCATTGCTTTGGGCTCTTTGTCTGTGAGGCTTATTGAGATGGTTAGAGCCTATGCTTCTTTCGACAATTACGGCCTTTTGCCGAAGCCTATTTTTATAACCAAAATTGTTAATAGATATGGCAAGGTTGTTTATGATAATGAACCGCAGCTTCAAAGGGTGGCGAATACGGTTGATGCATTCATACTGACGGGTATGCTGAAAAACGTTATAGGATACGGCACGGGTAGAGCCGCAAGAGTGATAGGCAGGCCGCTTGCAGGTAAAACAGGGACTACAAATGATTACAAAGATGCTTGGTTTATAGGATTTTCACCTAATCTTGTATGCGGTGTATGGGTCGGATATGACAATAACAAGACCATATTTAAAGGTGCAACGGGAGCAAGGGCAGCATTGCCTATATGGATAACATTTATGAAAGATGCTTTAAACAGAAGGCCTATAAGTACCTTTCCCATACCCAATGGAGTAACAAAAGAGGTTCTTGAAAGTCTTAAGCCCCCTGAAAATCCGGATGAAATTCATTCCAAACCTACCATTCAGAATCTGTATGAACAATATTTCCAGTAATATAGTTATTGCCAAAGATTTAAAAGAATATACGGGTCTTAGAATAGACGTGGTAGTGTCTAAAATACTTGATATCCCAAGAAACAGAGTCCAAAGTTTCATAAAAGAAGGATTTATTAAGGTTAATTCGGATTCCGTGCATAAAAATTATAAATTAAAAGAGGATGATGAGATATTCATTTCGATACCCGAGGCAAGAGACGATATTATAGAGCCAACTGATGCCGACATAAAAATAGTGTATGAGGACAATGATATAGTTGTGATAGATAAACCGGCCGGCCTGGTTGTGCATCCGGGCGCTGCAAAAGAGAAAGTCAGTGTGGTTTCGGCCTTAAAATACAGGAAGATATCTCTCTCAAATGTAGGGAAACCGCTGAGGGGCGGTGTAGTTCATAGAATAGATAAACAAACAAGCGGAGTAATAGTTCTTGCAAAAACGGACAGGGCTCATTTTATGCTTGCAAAACAATTTTTTTCACATACCATAGATAGAAGATACATAGGCATTGTGCACGGTAATATGAAAGATTCAGATGGTGAGATTGATATGCCGATAGGAAGGCATAAAATAAGGCGAAAGGAATTTTGTGTTACAGAGAAAGGAAAAAGGGCGAAAACAATGTATAAAGTTATAAAAAGATTAAAAGACAGTGATGTTGTTTTGTTTAAGCTTTTTACGGGCAGAACCCATCAAATCAGGGTCCATATGAAATATTTAAATCACCCGATTTTGGGGGATAAAACATATTATAAACAAAATGATACGGCTATAAAGCGTCAGGCTCTTCACGCTTTCTTTTTGGAATTTATCCACCCGACAACACTAAAAAAAGTCGGCTTTTACTCTAAACTGCCGAAAGATATGATGAAAATTATAAAAAACGGAGGTTGATATGAGAAAAATACTTGCTCTTATTGTAACTTTACTTGTTATTTCTTCGTGTTCTGCTTTTCAAACCCAAAAACCTGTA
>JALTDI010000047.1 GCA_027074255.1 Desulfurellales bacterium | reverse complement strand
GGACAAAAACAGCGGGTTGCCATAGCAAGGGCATTAATAAATAACCCTGAATGTGTGCTGGCTGACGAACCGACCGGCAATCTGGATTCACAAGCCACGGAAGAAGTGCTGAAAATTTTTGATCGTATCCATAGTGACGGTAAAACAATTATAATGGTAACCCATGATCCGCAAGTTGCAAAAAGGGCGGATAAAATAATAAAGATGAAGGACGGCCTCATTAGTGAGATTTTATCAAACGATAAGCCTGATAAAACATATTTTTAAAAGCCTTTTATACTATAAATTATACACTATTTTTATGACTGTGGCTTTGGTAATAAGCATAATTGCCATAGCCTCGACATACAGCGTCGGAGAGGGCGCATATAATAAAATAAAAAACATTATGGATAGCTTCGGCTTTGGTGCGAATTCTCTGCTTGTTGTGAGCGGTGCAAAGCAGAGGAGGGCATTTGGTACAAGAAAACTCTCTTTAACGGCAAAGGATGAAAATATGATTAAAATGGTGCGGAATGTCACATCAGTAAATGCCACAATAGCCAACGGCACGCACTATATAAAATACAAAGGCAATATGACCAATACGTTTATTGACGGCAGTCAATCTAATTGGGCAAAGGTGAGAAATTGGCGTATATCAATAGGGCGATTTTTTTCGCCATTAGATTATAATATGAAGAAAAACGTGATTGTAATAGGATATTATGTTTATAAAAGTCTTTTTGGCAGCCGCGATCCCTTAGGAAGATTCGTCAATATAGGAGGGAGCTATTTTAAGATTATTGGAGTGCTTCAGAAAAAAGGCAGTATAGGCGCATTCAACTTAGATAACTTGGCTGTGATTCCTGCCACTACCTTTATGTCTTTAATATATCATACACAATACTTCAGATACTTTAAGGTTAATGTAAATTCACCCCAAAATGTGGACTCGGCAGCAGATACCATCGCATATTTATTAAAAAAAGCTCATCATATATCAAAAGGCTCTGCGGATGATTTCCACATAATAAAGCCAATACAAATTATAGAAATTGCTTCAAAAGC
>JALTDI010000046.1 GCA_027074255.1 Desulfurellales bacterium | reverse complement strand
TTGTGGGAAGCGTACTGCTCAAAACGTTAAACCTGAAAGTCGGGAACAATATGAGAATTATACTGCCCTTCGGTAAAACAACACCGTTTGGCTTTGCACCGCTGTCTTTTAAAACTAAGGTCTCGGGAATATTCAAATCCGGTATGTATGACTATGATACGACATTTATTTATATGCCCATAAAGAAGCTCTGGTCAAAAACGGATATGAAAAATAAAATAAACACAATAGCCATAATTTTAAAAAACCCTTATGATGCAAAAACTTTTTCCGATAAATTAATAAGATATTTAAAGCCCGGTTTTTATACGTCCAACTGGATAGAATTGAACAGTAATTTCTTCAGTGCTCTGAAATTAGAAAAACTCGCTATGTTTATTATACTTATGCTGGTTGTTCTTGTTGCAGCTTTCAATATAACAAGCTCACTTATGATGCTTGCTATGGAAAAAATTAAGGATATGGCTGTTTTAATGGCCTTCGGGGCAACGGAAAAAAACATAAAGAACATCTTCTTGAAGCAGGCGGTTATCATAGGTTTCATAGGGGTTGTTCTGGGTGATTTTCTGGGTATTACACTGAGTTTTTTGTTAAGCAAATATCATTTTATCAAGCTCCCGAGCGATGTTTACTATATAAACACCATTCCCGTGGATATTAATTTTGTTTATATAGCCTCAATATCCGCGGCTGCTTTTTTGCTTATTTTATTGGCAAGTCTATATCCGGCAAAAAAAGCTGCAAGCGTCGATATAGTAGAGGTTTTAAGGCAGTGATACTCGACGCTTTAAATATTTATAAAAGCTTCAAAAGCGGTAATAAGACACTTCATATATTGAGAGGTGTCAATATATCCGTCAAGCAGGGTGAAATGATAGCCGTTATGGGTGTTTCTGGAAGCGGGAAATCCACTCTGCTGCACATATTGGGACTCATCAATTCTCCCGACGAAGGCGAACTTTATATGCTCAATGAGAAAATCGACTTTAAAAATAAAAGCAACCTTGCTAAAAAACGCAATGAAAACATAGGTTTTGTATTTCAGTTCTATTCTTTGATAAGCGAACTCAGCGTTCTTGAAAATGTTATGATGCCCTTTATGATAAAAAATTCCAAAAACAACAGAAAAAGGGCAAAAGAGCTATTGGATATCGTGGGTTTTGACAGCTCTATGGCAGAAAAAATGATTTTCAAGCTCTCGGGCGGCGAGATGCAGAGAGTGGCGCTTGCAAGAGCTTTAATGAATGACCCTGAAATTATTATAGCTGACGAGCCTACCGCTAATCTTGACAAAACAAGTTCAATAGATATAGTTAGCTCTATGAGGAATATAAACTCATCCGCAAAGAAAACATTCATTATAGCTACTCATAGCAGAGAGATAGCTGATTTGTGCGACAGAATCCTATTTTTAAACGGAGGAATTATAAGTGAAGAAAATAGTTAACTTTACCATACTGTTTGTCTTGATATTTTATTATGCAGCTTCTGCAAAGCCCATAATGTCCATTAGCGTGGAAGGCACCCTAAGAAGTGATAAAGCCACGGTATTAAGCGTCGTTAAAAGCAAGGTCGGCTCGGAATTCAGCCTCAAAACAGTGGATCAAGATATAGTCAGCATATATAACTTGGGGTTCTATAAAACAGTCAGCGCCATCCTAAATGAAAATGGAAGCGGCTACGATCTGACATATAAAGTCGTAGAAAAACCCTCGGTTAGATTCATAACATTCAACGGCAACGATGAGATATCCGATTCCAAACTTAAAAAGGCCTTAAAAATAAAACCCTACAACATACTGAGCAAGAAGCTTATAAAAGAGACTGTAAATAATATGATGGGACTATATGCATCAAAGAGTATGTATTTAACAAGAATTACATACAAAATAAAACCCGTCCAAAACAACAGGGTGGACATAGAATTTAATATCAAAGAGGGAAAAGAGGTTATAATCAGGGACATCAATATCATAGGAAACAAGCACATTGACAAAAGCGATTTGACCGACAAGCTCAGCAATCACAGGAAAAAAGGGCCCTACATTCTGACGTTCCTCCCGTGGTTCTACATCGGAAGACTTAGAATCAACGACCTCAACGGCGATGCTCAAAAAATAAGGAACAAATATCTTTCAAAGGGTTATCTCGATGTCAATGTTAAAGAGCCGATAGTGAACGTTGAGCCGGATACAGGAGCAACGCACATAGATTTTTCTCTAAAAGAAGGCAGGCAGTATATTCTAAAATCAATAAAGTTCAAGGATACCGAGCCGTTTACAGCCAAACAGTTAAGAAACGCTATGAAACTGAAAATAAACAAGCCGTTCAATATTGTTACTTTGAGGAAGGATATTGCTGCAATAACCGATATGTACGGAGACAAGGGGTACGCTTTTGCCGATATATATCCCGAAATAAAAAAGGACAAAAAGAATGCCTATTTAATGCTTGTGGTGAAAAAAGGACCTCTGGTTTATATACACAGAATAACCATCGTGGGAAACACAAAAACCCACGACAACGTAATCAGAAGGGAAATAAAATTAAAAGAGGGAGATTTGTACTCCGTAAGCAAAATAAAACGCTCAAGGGTCAGCATAATGAAGCTTGATTTCTTTGACAACGTTAAGATATCAACAAAGCGTGTCGGCACAAATAAGGTGGATATGAAAGTGGCCATTAAAGAAAAACCGACAGGAATGTTATCCTTCGGTGTTGGTTACGGTTCATACGACAAGATAAGCGCGCAGGCTTCTGTGGCCGAGAGAAATCTGTTCGGAACAGGAATTTTTGGAAAATTATCGGCAAATATAAGTGCAAAAACATCTCTTTTTGATCTGAATCTCGTCAATCCCTGGCTTAACGATAGACCCATATCAGTCGGAGTAGACATATACCATCAGAAATATGAAGGGTATGATTACACACAAAAATCAACGGGATTTAAACTAACCGGCGCTAAGAGATTTTGGGATAATGACCTTTCAATCGGAGCGCGGTATTCTCTTTCATTTACCACAATAGACCTTGATACGGACTATCCGGGATATTACCTTGAAGACCAGGAGGGAAAGCACATAGAAAGCTCCATAGACCCTTTTATCAAATATAATACATTGGACAGCAACGTATTTCCTACAAGAGGTACAAACGCATCCAATTCATTGAACCTCACAGGCTTCGGAGGAGATAGAAAATTTGTCAAAGACGTGCTTTTCGGCGAATATTTCCACAAACTGCCACTGGATTTAATCGGCCATGTCAAAGGAAAGGTAGGTTTTGCATCGGGCGTATCAGGCAAAAAGGTTCCCATTGACAGTAGATTTTTCTTAGGCGGCATAAACGATTTGAGGGGATTTGAAACAAACAAGGCATCACCAATGGATAGTGAGGGAAATTATATCGGCGGTAATAGGGAACTTTATGCCTCAGCCGAAGTTATATTTCCCATTCTCAGTTCACTGAGATTTTATGGCGTTGGCTTCTTTGATATAGGCAACTCATGGTTATACAAATACGATTTTTCTGATTTAAGAAAAGACGCCGGATTGGGAGTAAGATGGATATCTCCTTTGGGTCCTATAAGGATAGAGGTAGGGAAAAATTTAAGCCCCAAAGACGGTGAAAAAAGCACCGTATTTCAGTTTTCTATGGGGGCATTATTTTAATAAGATTACGGAGGATGGTTAGGTGAAAAAAGTTTTAGTAAGTGCATTAATCGTATCTGTTTTATGTTTGTTCGGAACAAAAGCGTTCTCTTCAACCATAGCAGTCGTCAACCTTGGAAAAGTCATGACAAACTGCAAGGCAGGCCAGGATGCAAAAGCCAAAATAGACAGCCTTATTGCCGCAAAAAAGATTATCATGAACAGGAAAGTCAGTGAAATACAAAAACTTGCCAAACAACTGCAGAACAAGAAATTAAGCAAAGCTGAAAAAGAAAAGGAAACAGCCGTGTATCAGGATAAAATTAAGGAGCTTCAAAGATACAAGGGCGACGCAGCCGACGAGGTCAGAAATAAGGAAATGATGCTCTCCAACAAAATAATCAACGACGTTATAAAGATTATCAAGAAATACGC
>JALTDI010000045.1 GCA_027074255.1 Desulfurellales bacterium | reverse complement strand
CTGTTTGAAAGCAGGAGAATATCCTTCATACCTTGTGTGAGTAAATCCATATGCATTAGTTATCATAAACGGCATTCAAAGTCAACTTGACTTTTTATATCATTAATATGAAAACATTGTAGAGAAGCGATAATCTGGAATTTTTACTTATGGAAATTTGTTCAGCTAATTGTTTATAACTTATATAAATAAATAACAAAATCATAGCATAAATATCTTTTATTTGACAAAACAAAATATATTGTATATCTATACTAATCTAAGTTGAAAGGGCGGTTAGCTCAGTTGGGATGAGCGCTACCTTCGCACGGTAGAGGTCGGGGGTTCGACTCCCCTACCGTCCACCACTTTGGGGGGGAGAAAATGGATAATATATTCAGACTTATACTGACAAGCAGGGTGTATGATATTGTTAGGGAAACCCCTTTAACCTACGCTGCTAACATATCGAGAAAACTGAACAATAAAATACTGCTGAAAAGAGAAGATTTGCAGGACGTTTTTTCTTTTAAGATAAGGGGTGCATATAACAAGATAGCTTACCTATCCGATGATAAAAAGAAAAAAGGCGTTATCTGTGCCTCGGCGGGCAATCATGCCCAAGGCGTTGCGCTATCTGCCAAAACACTCGGTATTAAAGCTGTTATTGTTATGCCTGAGACAACACCTGCAATTAAGGTTGATGCTGTTAAGCACCATGGAGCTGAGGTTGTGCTAAAAGGCGATAACTATTCCGAGGCGTCGGATTATAGTAAAATTTTGACGAAAGAAATGCAAATGACGTATATACATCCCTTTGACGACGAATTTGTTATAGCAGGGCAGGGCACCATCGGGCATGAAATAATAAGGCAGACAACAGGTGGCAATGTATATGCAATTTTCGTTCCCATAGGTGGCGGCGGTTTGATATCCGGTATTGCTGCATTTGTAAAAAGTGTATATCCAAATATAAAGGTCATAGGAGTGGAGCCAAAAGAGAGCAATGCCATGTACCTTTCCGTTAAGAATAATAAGAGGGTTGTTTTGGATAAGGTGGGCATATTTGCCGACGGCGTGGCTGTAAAGGAGGTTGGAGAGATAACCTTTGAAATTACGAAAAAATATGTTGACGATATTATACTTGTGGGAACGGATGATATAGCATCAAGTATCAAAGACATTTATTACGACACAAGGAATATTGTTGAGCCTGCCGGAGCCCTGGCGCTTGCAGGTATCAAAAAATATATAAAAGAACATAACCTTAAAAATAAGGAGCTTATCGCTATAAATTCAGGTGCGAATATGAACTTTGACAGACTGGGATTTGTAGCGGAAAGGGCTGTTATAGGTGAAAAGCAGGAGGCTTTGTACGCTGTTACAATCCCTGAAATACCCGGCGCATTTAAGAGATTCTGTGAGACCGTTGTGGGCAATAAAAATGTTTCCGAATTCCATTATAGGATTTCAGAAAGAAACAAAGCTTATCTTCTTGTCGGTTTGAGCATAGATTATGAAAAAGAAAACGATGAAATACTTAAAAGGATGAAAGATGCAGGGTATTACGCGATGGATATAACACCCAATGAACTCGTTAAAAGCCACATAAGATATATGGTTGGGGGTAAAGCCGATATAGCCGAAAACGAACTGCTGTATCATTTCAGGTTTCCTGAAAAGGCCGGTGCATTAATGAATTTTCTGCATCATATGAAAGAAAACTGGAATATTTCACTGTTTCATTACATGAGACACGGAGGAGAATACGGACGCGTTTTGGTGGGCTTTGAAATACCGCCTAATGACAAAAAGGAATTTATTGAATCTTTAAAGAAATTGAATTATGATTATACAGACGAGACTCACAATATTGCTTGCAGATTGTTTTTATAATATAAGTCAGTTATATTGACAATAAGGATGATAGAGTTATTATAAAAAGCGCAAAAAAAGAAAGAACTTATGGAGGTGAAGATGGTAGAAAAAAGCCGAAAAAAGCAGCCTAAGGTTATTGTATTTACTACACCGAGCTGTCCGTGGTGCAACAGGGTAAAATCTTATTTGAAACAAAGGGGCGTAGTGTTTAAAAATGTTGACGTATCACGTGACAGAAGAGCCGCAGAAGATATGGTTAGGAGAACGGGGCAGCAGGGTGTTCCCGTCGTGTTAATAGGCTCAAAGGCCATTGTCGGTTTTGATAAGCCGAGGATAGATAAATATTTGGGATTATGATAAGGATGAAAAAATGATATATTCAGATGAAATGGAAACCATGCCGAGAGAGGCATTGGAGGCATTGCAGCTTAAAAGGCTGCAGAATATGGTGGAGAGGGTTTATAACCTTGTGCCGTTTTATAAAAAACAGTTGAACGAACAAAATGTTAAGCCCGAAGATATAAAGAGTCTTGACGATTTAAAAAGACTGCCCTTTACCTCAAAACAGGATTTGAGGGATAATTATCCGTTTGGGATGTTTACGCTTCCTATGGAGCATATTGTCAGAGTGCACGCATCAAGCGGAACAACCGGCAAACCTACTGTTGTAGGATATTCAAGAAGGGATATTGAGGTTTGGTCTGAGCTGATGGCTCGTTCTTTTGCAGCAGCGGGAGTCGGAAGGGGTGATATCATACAAAATGCTTACGGATACGGTTTGTTTACCGGTGGGCTTGGTGCCCATTATGGAGGAGAAAAACTTGGCGCAACCGTAATTCCCATATCCGGCGGTAATACAAAGAAACAAATAATGATAATGAACGATTTTAAATCCACTGTTTTGACGGCGACACCGTCTTACACACTGTACCTTTCCGAAGCAATAAAGGATATGAATCTCGATAAAACCGACTTGCATTTAAAAGTCGGCATACTCGGGGCTGAACCGTGGAGCGAGGAAATGAGAAAAGCCATTGAGGATAAACTTGATATAGACGCCATAGATATTTATGGACTAAGCGAGATAATGGGTCCCGGCGTTGCCATAGAGTGTAAAGAAGCAAAACACGGTCTTCATATTTGGGAGGATGCTTTTATTCCGGAGATTATTGACCCGGAAACAGGAGATGTTTTAGAAGACGGAGAAGAGGGAGAGCTTGTTATTACAACAATAGCTAAGGATGCTATGCCTTTGATACGTTACAGGACAAGGGATATTACGAGAATTATCAAAGATCCGTGTGTCTGCGGCAGAACCCATAGACGAATAGAAAGAATAAAGGGTAGAAGCGACGATATGCTAATTATTAGAGGAGTTAATATATTCCCGTCACAGATAGAATCTCTATTGATGGAAACAGAGGGTGTCGAACCTCATTATCAAATAATAGTAGACAGGGTGGATAATCTTGATACACTTGAGGTTAGGGTTGAGGTTAGTGAAAAGGTTTTCTCCGACGAGATAAAACAGCTGCAAAATCTGCAGCGTTCAATAGAAAAAGATGTAAAGGATTTGTACGGTATAAACGTTAAGGTTTCGCTTGCCGAGCCGAAAAGCTTGGAAAGGTTTGAAGGTAAGGCGAAAAGAGTTATAGATAATAGAAGACTGTAAGGAGATGTCTGAATGAAAATGATAAAACAAATTTCCGTCTTTATTGAAAATAGGCCGGGAAGGCTTTTGGATGTTGTGGAAATTATCGGGGGGAACGGTATAAATTTAAAAGCACTTTCTCTTGCCGATTCATCGGATTTCGGTATAGCTAGATTAATAGTAAAGGGAACGGATGAAGCTGTAAAAATCTTAAAGCACAACGGATTTACAGTCAGTGTTACAAACATATTAGCGGCATTGATAGATGATAAACCTGGTACATTGGCAGGCATACTGAAGATACTTGCGCAAAATGATATTAACGTTGAATATATGTATGGTTTTGCATCACCAATAGAAGGAAAAGCCGTGATGGTGTTTAAATTGTCTGATTTGGATAAGGCTCAGGAGCTATTCGATAAAAATGATATTACACTTCTGTCACAAGAAGAAATAAGGGAGATTTAGTATGAAAAGGATTGCTTTTTTACTGTTGTTTTTGGTTATGGTTTCTGTATCTGCAAATGCTAAGACGATAAAGATAGGAGCTTTGGTTTCAATCACGGGACCAACAGCATTTTTGGGTGT
>JALTDI010000044.1 GCA_027074255.1 Desulfurellales bacterium | reverse complement strand
TCAAAAAGGTATATCACGGATAGATATTTGCCCGATAAGGCAATAGATTTGATGGATGAAACCTGTGCAAAATTAAGATTGAAATTATCCAGTATGCCCGAAGACATCCAGAGTATGGAGAAAAAGATTCAAGAATTTACGGAAAAAGGTAAAGACCTGGTTAAGGAAAATAAAGTGGATGAGGCAAACAAGGTAAAAGATGAGGTGGAAAACTTAAAACAGGAATATCAGGAAAAGAGAGCGAATTGGATTAAAGAACATAATGCCAAAGATGTGCTTGAAAAAGAAGACATTGCGAAGGTTGTTTCAGAGTGGACAGGTATACCTGTTGCAAAGATGATGGAAGGAGAGCAGAAAAAACTTGTAAAATTAGAGGAAAAGATTCATCAAAAACTTGTAGACCAGGAAGAGGCAACAGTTGCCGTTGCTGATGCAATAAGAAGGGCAAGGGCTGGTATCAAAGACCCAAAAAGACCTATTGGTTCATTCATATTCCTTGGACCAACAGGAGTAGGTAAAACAGAGATGGCAAAGACATTGGCATTCATTCTATTTGACAGGGAAGATGCAATGGTAAGGATTGATATGAGTGAATATATGGAAAAACACACTGTCTCCCGTTTGATTGGTGCACCTCCCGGATATGTGGGATATGAAGAGGGTGGTTATTTAACAGAGGCTGTGCGTAAGAGACCCTACAGGGTAATACTATTTGACGAGATTGAGAAGGCACATCCGGATGTATTCAATATCCTCTTACAGGTGCTTGATGATGGCAGGTTGACAGATGGGCAGGGAAGGACTGTGGATTTCAGGAATACAGTTATAATAATGACCTCAAATATTGCATCAGATACAATCCAGAGCCTTTCAGATAATTATGAGAGGATGAAGGAAGCAGTTTGGGAGGAGTTAAGAAGGAGATTAAAACCGGAATTTATAAACAGGGTTGATGAGGTAATTATATTCAGACCATTAACACTTGAACATACAGTTGAAATCTTTGATATCCTGTTCGATGAGATGAAAAAAAGATTGGAAGAAAAGCATATTGAGGTA
>JALTDI010000043.1 GCA_027074255.1 Desulfurellales bacterium | reverse complement strand
TGGATCTATTCAAATTCATCACATAGGCTACTGTCGCATCATAAAGATTTCCAAAAGACATCACTATGGGCTGCCAAGGCCTTCTGTGTTTCCTGTGCAAACCGTATATATTGTTATATAGAATACTAAAACGCGAGCTGCCCCACCCTGATTCTATACCTGCCTGTGCAATTAAAAGGCTCACCGGTATACTATCAACTCTTTTTACAAGCTCATTTATATTATTTGTTTTATATTTTATCATAGCGGCTTTTATAAATTCTTTTTCCTCTTTATTCAAATGGACTTTATAATCCATCTTTAATTTTATCCGCTCAACCATATCGTGCTCCTGATCCAATTGCTCCTTAACAACCAATGCGATGGGAAGCATTACCGCAATAAACATTTTTTTTCTTTTATTGGGCGGAAGATAACAAAAATCATATGGAAAATGCTCTAATAGGTATGGCTTAACGGAAGAGCTATATCTTTCATAGAGTCCGTAAAGATTAAGTTCTTTGTTTAGCTGTTTCGATGTGGAAGCTTTGTAAAAAATGAATCCCTCTTTGGACGATAAGGTTATATTTAATGCCGATGTTCTATAACTTTTTATATTCTTAGGGAAAGCAAGCAATGCTATACCAACCAAAAAAGCTGCGGCAAATAAAACAATAAGCAAGACACCCCAAGGGTTTGTCTGCTTAATCACAAGTCGTTTTCTACTCATACGTGGATTGATTATATGCCAAAAAAAGAATATGTCAAGTCAAACCAAATATTTTATATATAAAAAAGTATATCTTTTACAAATCAAGGAAAAGGCGGATAAGAAATCCGCCTGCATTAAACTACTAAACGTTAAGGCTCTCACCCGGTTTTATTATTTTAACTTCGGATTTATTACCCACAAGTTTTATAAATTCATTCGGGTCCTGTTTAATTAAATCCCAAGCAAGGTAGTGCATAGGCATGACCATTTTCGGCTTCAAAAACTCAACTGCTTTTGCGCCGTCTTCAACACCCATAGTAAAATTATCTCCAATCGGAATCATAGCCAAATCAAGGTTGTTTTCGCCTATTAACTGCATATCCAAAAATAGTCCCGTGTCACCCGAGTGATAAATCTTTTTACCGTCTATTTCAACAACGTATCCGCACGGATTTCCGGTATAGACTATCCCTTCTTCTTCATTCATAACCGCACTGCCGTGGTGAGCTATGGTCAATTTCACCCAAAAATCATCACTGAATCTGTGTGCCCCGCCTATGTGCATAGGATGAACATTTTCAACACCTTTACCCTGACAGTACGTTATAAGTTCAAAAGGTGCAATCAGCAGAGCTTTGGTTCTTTTAGCAATATCTATCGCATCGCCCAAGTGATCCCAGTGTCCGTGTGTAACCAAAATATAGTCTACATTAATATCATCCGGGCTCAATGAGCCTTCCTTTATGTCTGGATTTCCTGTTATATAGGGATCAATGATGAATTTTGTTTTTTCTCCCTCCACTAAAACAGCAGACTGACCAATCCAAGTTACTTTTGGCATAGAGCACCTCCTCTATTTTTAAGTTTTATTTCTTAATTATAATATAACATTTAACTGAGATGTCAAGAGTAATCTGATAATAACTTAATTAACACCGAATTAACCGAACACCAAGCATAGAAAAAATAACACCGCAGATGCTGTGAAAAAATAAACTGACATAATTTCCTGATATTGCTTAATAAAATCAATACAGCATAAATATAAAGCCTTGCAAAGGCGAAAAGTTACCGTTTGATAAACCTGCTGCCCGGTTTTTCGAGCGGAATGCCTCTTTTACATAAAGGACAATCATCCGGCTCATAGTTTGTTATATCCAACTTAATAAGTGCAAAGTAATCAATAGAATTCGTATTAAAACTGCCGCCTCTGTCAACAAGCGCTCCGACACCCACTATGTGTTCTGAATAGCGTTTGACCAAATCAATCGTTTCTTTTACGCTCTTTCCGGTTGTAACTACATCCTCAACTATAAGTACGTTATCATCCTCTGAGATATTAAATCCTCTTCTAAGTGTAAGTTTACCGTCCACCCTTTCGGCAAAAATACTCCTTATGCTGTTTCCAAGAGCCCTGGCAACATCGTATGAAACCAATATGCCGCCCATAGCGGGAGCTACGACAACGTCTATCTTCATACCCCTAAAATGTTCCGCAACAGAAGAACACAGCTGCCATGCATCGTGCGGATACTGCAGAACAAGGGCACTTTGTAAATAATATTCACTGTGCAGCCCGCTTGACAATTTAAAATGACCTTTTAAATAAGCATTCCTTTTTTTATAGATATTCAAAGCCTCTTCCCGGTTCAACATATACCCTCCATATCTTTAACTATATTATCATAAGCATCAACAGGATTGTCGTTTGCATAAATAGGGCGACCGACAACAATATAATCGGAGCCCAACTTGATTGCTTCGCAAGGTGTCGTAACCCTTTTTTGGTCGTTAACAGCAGAATTTTTCGGCCTTATGCCGGGTGTAACAATTGTAAAGTAATCACCGAATTTTTCTCTTAAAACCGATGTCTCATTAGGGGAAGCCACAAGTCCTTTTATGCCGGATTTTTTTGCATTTTCAGCCAATGATATCACCAAATCTTCGATTTTGCTATCCAAAAACATATCCCTTTTTATCGTTTCTTCATTGAAACTTGTCAAAACGGTAACGGCTAAGATTAAAGCCCCTTTTTTTGCATATTTATCTTCAAAAGCTTTTACACCGTCTAATGCGGCTGACATCATATCAACACCGCCTATGGAATGCACAGTCAGCATATCCGCACCTATCTTGCAGGCAGAAAACACAGCCTCTTTCACCGTGTTGGGAATATCGTGATATTTTAAATCGAGAAACAGTCTCTTTTGCCTATCTTTAATAATTTCAACAACCTTACTGGAATAAGCGGTAAAATTAACTGCGCCTATTTTATACCAAACCGCTTTATCTTTAAGGTCATCGACAATGTTCACTATATTTTCCATACCCTTTACATCCAATGCAACAATGAGCTTATTTTTCATATTCGTTTATCCTCACTTTATCCAATAAGGCGTTAATAAAAGACTTCGATGTCTCATTCGAAAAGTGCTTGGCAATCTCTACATACTCATTAATAATAACTGGCGGCGGCGTATTCCTCAAATAAAGCATCTCAAAAATACCGACTCGCAAAATACATCTATCAACAACTAAAACCGTATCATAACCCTGCTGTGCATATCTTGATACTATACCGTCTATCTCATCTTTTTTTTTCAAGCAACCGTTGATTAGAGTTTTTGTAAACTCCTTATCCTTATCGGTTTTGGGTGCATTTATATAATCCATAAATTCATCGGGTGAGTCGTCTGATGAAAATTCCTTAGAATATATATATTGAATGGCGCATAAGCGTGATTTTCTTCTCGACATACCTAAATATTTTTAAAGACATTGATGGTCTCTATAAGAGAAACCATGGAATCAAAACCTTTGTTGCCCATTTTAGTGCCGGCCCTTTCTATTGCCTGCTCAATAGTATCTGTCGTTAGTATACCAAACGACACCGGTATCTTTCCTTTTAATGAAATCTGTGCAATGCCCTTAGCCGTTTCGTTTGCTATAAAATCAAAGTGCGGTGTTGCTCCGCGTATAACAGCGCCCAAACATAAAGCCCCGTCAAAATCCTTTTCAACGACCTTTGACAAAACCATAGGTATCTCAAATGCACCGGGAACCCTTATAAGCGTCAAATTATCCTCATTGCCGTTATGTCTTGCAAATGCGTCCATAGCTCCGCTTAAAAGTTTTTCCGTAATAAAACTGTTAAATCTGCTGACTATTACAACCAGTTTCAGCCCTTTTGCATCTATTTGACCCTCAATAACCTTCATACACGTTCTCCTTATATCTTTGTTAAAATATGACCCATTTTCACTTTCTTTGTTTCAAGGTAGCACCTGTTAATATCGTTCGGGTCGACCTCAATTGGAACCCTATCGATAATTTCCAGCCCGTATCCTTCAAGGCCCACAATCTTTTTAGGATTATTGGTCATAAGCTTGATTTTCCTAACTCCCAAATCAACCAATATCTGAGCCCCGATTCCGTAATTTCTCAAATCGGGCTTGAACCCGAGTTTAATATTGGCCTCAACAGTATCATAACCCTCGTCTTGCAGAGCATATGCTTTTATTTTATTAGTCAGTCCTATGCCCCTTCCCTCCTGCTGCATATATAAAACAATACCCTTGCCCTCTTTTTCCACCATTTCCATAGCAGAGTGCAGCTGATCTCCGCAGTCACATCTCAAAGAACCCAATATGTCACCTGTGAGGCAGGATGAATGTACCCTTACAAGAACAGGCTCATCATGCGTTATTTTACCCTTAACAAGCGCAACATGTTCAAAATCATCCACCATATTTTTATACACTATTATTTTAAAGTGTCCGTATTTTGTGGGCAAATCCGCCTCTGCCGTCCTTTCAATGAGTCTTTCATGCTGCATTCTGTATTCAATTATGCTCGATATAGTCACCATTTTAAGTTTAAATTTTTCAGCTATTTTTTCAAGCTGAGGCCTTCTTGCCATTGTTCCGTCATCGTTCATAATTTCACATATGGCTGCAGCCGGTATTAAACCTGCCATCTTGGCCAAATCGACACTCCCTTCCGTATGTCCCGCTCTAACCAAAACACCGCCCTTTTTTGCTATCAAGGGAAAAACATGCCCCGGCCTAACAAGATCAGACGGTTTCACATCGGGCTTGATGGCTGTCTGAATTGTTGTCGCCCTATCATAAGCCGAAATTCCGGTTGTTACACCATATTTCGGATGAGCGTCAACAGAAACCGTAAAGGCCGTTTTAAATTTATCATTTTCATTAACCGTCATCAAATGCAAATCCAATTTATCTATCAAACTCCCATCCATAGGCATACATATAAGGCCCCTGCCGTGTGTGGCCAAAAAATTTATCGAATCCGGCGTTACAAATTGCGCTGCCATAACAAAATCGCCCTCGTTTTCTCTATCCTCATCGTCGACCATTATGACCATTTTGCCTGATTTTATCTCCTCAATAGCTTCATCAACACTTGCAAACATTTACAACTCCCATATTTTTTATAAAAATCCGTTCTCTTTCAAAAAATTCTCATCAAGAGACGTTTCTTTTTTCATTATTTTTTCAACATACTTTCCCAATACATCAGCCTCAATATTAACATAATCGCCGTGTTTTTTATATTTTAAATTTGTATTATTAAACGTATGCGGTATAACGGCTATATCAATAAAAAAGCCTTTTACTGAGCTTATTGTCAAACTTATACCGTCTATGGCTATCGAGCCTTTATTTATGCAATACCTCAAAATATCCGAATCAGCCTTAATTCTAAGCAGATAAAAATCCCCTTTTGGTTCCATATTATAAACAATGCCTTTGGAATCCACATGGCCGAGCACAATATGACCGGATA
Organism: Desulfurellales bacterium; assembly: GCA_027074255.1. Lineage (GTDB taxonomy): Bacteria > Campylobacterota_A > Desulfurellia > Desulfurellales > Hippeaceae > S144-51. The sequence continues at coordinate 7,509 of JALTDI010000043.1, read as the reverse complement.
ATCTGTCCGAGAGTCTCAGCGCCCTCTCAAGGTTTACAAAGTTACCCGTACCAAGATATCCTATATTGCTCTTGGATATTGTTTCAAAAGACACATCAACGTCAAATATGCTATTGCCTATCTCAACCGCTGTTAAACATACACCGTTAACGGCCACACTGTCACCTATTTTTAAATCTTTGATTATTTTCTCGGCTTTTACGGATAATCTTATGCCGTTTGATTTTTTTAATGTAGAAGATACCGAGCCTATTTCTTCAACGATTCCAGTAAACACTAAAAATATCCCTCTATCAAGATGTCTTCTCCTATTTTTCTACATCCCGTATGTTTCAATTTCTTTGTATCTTTAAGGTTTAGGGGAGCATCGCTTCCAACAACATTAAAAGCACCGTATGAACCCGATATTTTAGGCGCATAAAACAGATAAGCCTTGTTGTATAAATCGTGCTTTACAAAATAACCATGAGTCCTGCTGCCGCCTTCAATAACACACGAACAAACGCCGTTTTCAATAAGCGTATTACATAAACTCTGAGGCTCGAATTCTCCGTTTTTGACATCACATTCTATAAGATTTATGTTCATAGCTTTCAGCACCCTTTTTTTCGAGCCGTCTGCAAACACAGATGTAACAATATATACATTGTTTGAGTATTTGCTGAACAATGTGGACGAAATGGGTATTCTCAGATTCATATCAAACACGATTCTTTTGGGCTGTTTATAACTGCCCGTCCTGCAAGTTAAAAGAGGGTCATCCATAATGACAGTATTGATACCAACACCAACCGCATCATATATGCCCCTAAGCCTATGTGAGAATTTTCTCGACTTCTCTGATGTTATCCATTTAGATACACCGCCTCTTACGGCTATCGAACCGTTTAGAAGCATTGCGGCTTTCATCACAAAAAAAGGCTTTTTATTCGTAATGTTCTCTATAAAAACCTCATTGAGTTTTTTTGCTTCATCTTCCAATACACCTACGACGGTTTCCACTCCCTTTTTGCTTAAATATTCAGCACCTCCGGATGCTTCTTCGTTGATATCAAGCATAGACATAACTACACGTTTTATACCGCTTTTTTCTATTGCAAGAGAACACGGCGGCGTCTTACCATAGTGATTGCACGGTTCTAAATTTACATAAATAGTAGAACCCTTTAAGTCATCTTTGTTTTTAACGGAATTCATGGCCTCAATCTCGGCATGCGGCATACCGGCTTTTTTATGATATCCCTCACCTATTATTTTTCCGTCTTTGACAATAACAGCTCCAACCAAAGGATTAGGACAGGTTCTGCCAACGGCTCTTTTTGCAAGCGATATTGCTCTTCTCATAAATATTTCATCATTGTTTTCCATATCCTTATAAATACAAAAGCGCTTTCGTTTTGTCAAAAAGTTTATAAAAATTTGATTTTGCCTAAACAAACGATAAACTATAAATAATAAATTATAATTAAGGAGGATTGGAGATGAATTATGAAAGTATAAAAGTAACAGAAGAAAACCACATAGGATTTATAACATTGAACAGACCGGATAGTTTAAACGTTTTCACAACGCCGCTTGCGAAAGAATTAAATTATGCATTAAAAGAAATGGACAGCAATATTGAAATCAGGGTAATTGTTATAAATGCAGAAGGCAAGGGTTTTTCTGCCGGGATAGATGTAAACGAGCTAAAAAACAAGACATTTGAAGAGTATTACAACACAACAACATTGATGGAGCAGATGAATTTGACCATAACTCAGATGAATAAACCCGTTATAGCTTCCGTTCACGGTTTTGCTGTTGCAAACGGAATAGGGCTCGTATCCTTATGCGATTTGGCCGTGGCTGAGGAGGGGACAAAATTCGGAGCAACAGCCATAAATGTCGGTCTATCCTGCATCGGACCTTCTATTGCAATATCAAAAAGCTTAGGAAGAAAAAAAACACTAGAGCTGCTTTTAACGGGTGAGATAATAGATGCTCATGAGGCGGCCAGAATAGGCCTGATAAATAAGGTAGCACCAAAGGGCAAATTAGAAGCAGAGACAATGAAGCTTGCCGACGAACTGGCAAATAAAAGCCCGCTTGCCCTTCAAATAACAAAAAGAGCATTCTATAAAGCGGCTGATTTGGAGATGTCAAAAGCTATTGAGGTGGCAAACTATGCGTTTTCTGAAATATGTATGCTCAATGATGCAAAAGAGGGCATCAATGCATTTTTGGAAAAACGCAAACCCGATTGGCAGTTAAAATAAACTAAACCCTAATTATCAGAGCGGCTTGGAACCGGTTATCTACAATTTTAGTTGAAAAATTCCATCTGTTTTTAGAGCTTATGTACCTAACAAGGCTAAGCCCGAATCCCGAGCCGCTTTTTTTCTCAGTGATATCGTTATCAATGACAATATAAAGCATTCTCCCTTTTTTTATAGTTTCCATATGAATAAATTTATTTGAATACTTTACGCTGTTCTCTATCAATTCATGGATGACGTTATAAAAATCTCCGCTTTTCGAATTAACATAAGCTTTCTGCAGCTTCAAATCTATTGTTTTATTCTCACATTTTTCTTTAAATAGATTGAACGTGTCCCTTATAACATCTTCTGCATTACACTTTTGTGATTTGTTTTCCTGCATATTTTTTATTACATGCACTATGTTCTTAAAATCCCTCTCCATAAAGGCATATGCATCCTTCAATCGTTCAATGGGTTTCTTATCATCTGCATCAATGAGTTCCAAATTAACCCTCTGAATAGACAAAAAATTGCCCATTTTATGTGAAATGGTACCGAGCAAAAACTTCAAAAATCGCCGATTTTCCTGTTCCTTTTTCAAATAATGTTTTAAAACGGCATAAACCATTAAAATCAGGAGGAACGAAAGAGAAAATTCCCACAATAGCAGCGTCAGAACAAACCTGTTCATATCCTTTTTGACGTAGCCGTTCTTAAAATAAACAAATTTTCCTCCGTAAACTCCGAAAAACCTGAAGTTGGAATCACCGATATAGCGTTTTGCGACCTTTATATGAGCGGGAAGCTTATATTCGGGTTTATCGGATTTTATATAGCTGTACAATTCTGCTTCTTTGTTTAACCTGTCAATTTCCTTATATTTAAAAAAGGTAATGACCAAAATGTTTATAGCTACTATCCAGAAGGTTATAATCAAAGCAAATATAATTATAATCCTATTTTCAAAACTTATTTTAATCTATACCCCCTGCCCTTGTGCGTCTCTATGGCATTATCGGGAAGAATAGCTCGTAATTTTTTTATATAGGTTCTAACCGATTCCTCATTTACATCGCTGTCTGCCCATACATAGTTCAGAATATCGGTATGCGTAACTATTTTCCCCCTCTTTTTAAGTAAAAAAATCAGTATATCCCACTCCCTCTTGGTTAAAATTATCTCATCACCGTTTTTTTTCACGGTTTTATTCTTAACATCTATCTCCATATTGCCTATCTTCTGTTTTTCATCAATATTATAATATCTCGAACATACAGCTTTGATTCTCAATACAAGCTCCTTGGGGTCAAACGGTTTTACCAAATAATCATCGGCTCCGAGCCCGAAACATTCCTCTTTTGATTTTATGCCGTCTTTTGCCGTTGTTATTACAATAGGCACATCGGGCACGGTGTCTTTAATTTTTTTTATCAAATCCTCGCCCTTTGAAAATTTAAGCATCAAATCCAAAATTACAACATCGAACAATTCTATACTCAAAATCTGCATTACAATTCTATCATCATCTATCCATTTTATATCAAACCCTATCTTTTTGAGATAATCTTCCATAGATTCACCAAGCAGCACGTCATCTTCAATCAGTAAAACTCTCATAACAGCCTTCCTTACAGATTGCTCTCATCATACCAATTGATATTTTTCAAGTCAATATATAGCTTTTACTTGACTTATTTTTACATCTTTATAATATATAGGTGAAATTTTTTCGGGGCGTAGCGCAGTCTGGTAGCGCACCAGTTTCGGGTACTGGGGGCCGGCGGTTCGAGTCCGCCCGCCCCGACCACTATTTAAGCAAGCTTAATTATTAAGTCGCCTGCCTCAATTTTATCATTCTCGCTTAGATATACCTTTTCCACTACACCGGAAATACCCGATTTTATCTTTGTTTCGATTTTCATTGCCTCTGTTGTAGCAAGAAGATCGTCCTTTTTAATCTTGTCTTTTTCCTTTACATAGATTTTCACGATTTTACCGGGCATTGTGGCGCATATATCGTGCGGGTCGCTCAAATTTCCTTTAACATTCGATTTTATTATATCGGTGAGTTTTTCGTCTTTAATATTAACGTTTCTCGGCTGCCCGTTCAGCTCAAAATATACCCTTCTAAAACCCTTCTTGTCCGGTTCACCAAGCGATAAATATTTTATTATCAGGGTTTTTCCTTCCTCTATATCCACCTCAATTTCCTCTTCTTTTTTTAAAGGATAGAAAAACGATTTTGTGCAGAATATGGAAGCATCACCGTATATCTCGGCAAACTTTACATAATCCTTAAAAACAGGAGGATATAATGCATAAGAGACAACTTCTTCTTCGCTGAACTCCCTGTTAAATTCATTCTCCAATTCTTTCTTTGCAGAATCAAAATCATAATCATCAAGCAGCAAACCGGGCCTTTTGGCCAGGGGTTTTTCTTCTTTTAGAACTATTTTCTGCAGCTTTTTTGGAAAGCCGCCGTAGGGCTGACCGAGCATCCCTTTAAAAAAACTGACAACGGAATCAGGAAAAGACAAATTTTCTCCCTTTTTCAGAAGCTCGTCCGGCTTAATGGAGTTTTGCACCATAAATAGAGCCAAATCCCCCACAACTTTGGAGGATGGTGTAACTTTAATAAGATCTCCCAAAAGAGCATTAACCTCGGCATACATCTTCCTGATTTCTTCCCATTTGTCTATTAAACCGAGAGACTCAACCTGAACAATCAGATTTGAATATTGTCCGCCTGGAATTTCATGTTTGTAAACCTCGGCAGTCGGTGATTTTAAACCGCTTTCAAACGGAAAATAATATCTCCTGACTCTTTCAAAATAATCGGATGCCTTCTGGGCTTCTTCTTTATCAAGATTCGAAGCTTTATCGGTTTTATCAATCGCAGCTATAATCGAATTGAGACTGGGCTGGCTCGTCAGGCTCGACATGGAACTCATTGCCAAATCCACGATATCAGCTCCGCCTTCAATAGCCGTCAATACAGAAGCTTCACCATTGCCGCTTGTATCGTGCGTATGAAAATGAACAGGAAGGCCTGTTTCACTTTTTATGGCCTTAACCAATAATTTAGCTGCATAAGGTTTAACAAGTCCCGCCATATCTTTTATGGCTATGATATCCGCCCCGGCATCTTTTAGCTTTATCCCAAGGTCCACGTAATAATCAAGTGTATATTTTGTTCTTTTTTTATCCAATATATCGCCTGTGTAACTTATGGCCGCCTCGCATATTTTATCGTTTTTCTTTACCTCTTCCATTGCCGGTTTAAGCTGTTCAATCCAATTAAAACAGTCAAATATCCTAAACACGTCTATGCCGTTTTGCGCTGCTATGCGAATAAACTCCTTAACGACATTATCCGGATAATTGGTGTATCCAACCGTATTTGACGCTCTAAGGAGCATTTGAAACAAAATGTTAGGTATCTTTTCCTTTAACTTATTAAGCCTATCCCAAGGGGATTCCTTTAAAAACCTGTATGCAACGTCAAAGGTTGCTCCTCCCCACATTTCAAGAGAAAAAAGGTTGTTAAGATGATAAGCATAAAGGTCTGCAACATTCAGCATGTCAAATGTTCTCATTCTCGTGGCCATAAGGGATTGATGTGCATCTCTTAAAGTTGTGTCGGTTATTAATATCTCTTTGGATTGTTTTATGAAGTTTATTACGCCCTTAACACCCCTTCTTAAAAGAATATCCCTTGTTCCCGCCGGCACTTTTGAACCGAATTTTTCTCTATACCTCGGTATTATAGGAAACACAACATCGTCGGGCATCTTGGCGTTGGACGGGTTGTTCACTATGTTGTTGGATAGGAATTTCAGAACCTTTGTTGCCCTATCCCTTCTTTTTGGTATATCGAACAGCTCTTTTGTTGTGTCTATAAATCTGGTATTAAAATTGCCCGTTACAAAATCCCTATGTGTAACGACGTTTTCGAGAAACTGAAGGTTTGTTTTAGGTCCTCTGATTCTAAACTCCCTCAAAACCCTGCGCATTTTCTGAGCGGAATTTTTAAAATCCAAAGCCCATGTTGATACTTTTACAAGTAAAGAGTCATAATGGGATGAAATTTTGGCATTAACATAGGCATTTCCGGCATCTAACCTAACACCGAATCCGGCTGGTGACCTATAAGCCTTTATTTCGCCGACATCGGGCATAAAGTCGTTTTGAGGATCCTCTGTGGTAATTCTGCATTGAATCGAATAACCCCGTTTAGTGATATCATTTTGAGAAGCTATGCCGATTTCGGGACAGCTGAGTTTTTTACCCTGTGCTATATAAATTTGACTCTGCAGAAGGTCTATTCCCGTTATCATCTCCGTTACCGTATGTTCTACCTGAATCCTCGGGTTAACCTCCAAAAAATAGTGGTTCCCATCACCATCAACAAGGAATTCAACCGTTGCTGCCGATACAATATCGGACGATTTTGCTATTTTAACGGCATCTTCATATAATCTTTTCAGCGTATCTTCACCTATATTCAAAGAGGGAGCTATCTCAATCATTTTTTGGTGTCTCCTCTGAATCGAGCAGTCCCTTTCATAAAGATGCACCGTGTTTCCGTAATTATCGGATAAAATTTGAACCTCAATATGCTTAGGGCTCTTTATATATTTTTCTATAATGATATCATCTCTGCCGAAGGCTTTTAAGGCTTCCCTTTTAACAGGCTCAAAATTCTCCTTCACCTCGCTGTCATTTTCAGCTATCCTTAAACCCCTTCCGCCGCCGCCGCCTGTTGCTTTCAGCATAACGGGATATCCTATATCGTTAGCAACTTTTACAGCCTCATCGATAGATTCAATATTTTTATCCGAACCCTCAATTACAGGTACTGATGCTTTTTTTGCAAGCTGTTTGGATAAAAGTTTATCCCCGAACATCTTTATTGTCTCCGGCTTCGGTCCTACAAAGATAATACCGGCATCTTCACATTTTTGTGCAAATTCATAACTCTCCGATAAAAAACCGTACCCCGGGTGAATAGCATCTATACCCTTTCTCAAAGATAGGTCGATGATTTCGTCCATACTCAAATAGGCCTCAACTGGGCTCAACCCCTCGCCTATCAAATAGGCCTCATCGGCTTTGTACCTATGAAGGGAATATTTATCCTCTTCGGAGTATATTGCCACTGTTTTAATATGCATTTCCGTTGCGGCTCGAAACGTCCTGATGGCTATTTCTCCCCTATTCGCAGATAGGATTTTATTTATCTCCATATCAATCCCCCCGTATAATA
>JALTDI010000042.1 GCA_027074255.1 Desulfurellales bacterium | reverse complement strand
ATTGTCTTGTCATAGGCAATAGTCCTTTCTCAGAATTACAGAACCTGAACAAACCATAGTGGAACTGGGTTCAGCCAAGTGGCAGGCTTAAAGACATGGCTTGCAGTAATATAAAGGGCCGGATCTTGGGGTCGGACCACGCTATCCTGTTGATTATGAGGCAGTTTAGTACTACGAAAGCGGCATAAAATCAATCGTTTTCAACCCATACTTGTTCGTTTCAACCCATTTTCCCATTTGTTTTTTACCCCAAAACCTGCCCCCAAAACCATTCAAATCACGCCAATTTTATTTTTTTTAAATTTTCTTCACCAAGGGCTGACGTCCCCTAAAGTTTTATGCTATACAATGTTTTATGAAGCCATTAATCATCAGAAACAGAAAGATAACCGCATCAGACGTAAAATTTATTCAGGCTGTGGTTTATCAACATTGGGACAGGGGCAGGACCCATATCTCAAGGGTGCTATGTACAAAATGGAACTGGATTCAGCCTAATGGACGGCTCAAGGATATGGCCTGCAGAGAACTCCTTTTGACATTGTACAGAAAGGGCCTGCTTGATTATCCTCCTCCAAAATCTACGCCGCGTAATACCAAAAGAGTGGTTAAAAAAATTGACGTTGACACAACTCCAGTCACTTCCAAACTTGCTGCCATTGAACCTGTCACAGTTAAAATGGTTAGGCATACAAAGCTTGAACCTCTTTATGACAGCCTCGTACATCAGTATCATTATCTCGGGTATACTCAAATTGTCGGCAATCACCTTAAATACATGGCTTTTTCCGGGGATAGGCCCCTTGCATGTATTGGATGGGGCTCTGCTGCATGGGCTGTTCAATCCCGGGAAAAATTTATCGGGTGGACAAAGCCTGTAAAAAATAAAAATCTTCATTTTGTAATCAATAATACAAGATTCCTGATTTTGCCCTGGATTCAAGTAAAATGTTTAGCTTCAAAGGTCATGGCAATGAATATCAGAAGGATATCAGATGACTGGCTCAAAATTTATAATTATCCTTTATACATGTTAGAGACATTTGTTGAGCAGGAAAGGTT
>JALTDI010000041.1 GCA_027074255.1 Desulfurellales bacterium | reverse complement strand
CCATGCCGTAATACGGCAGCAGTGGTGCAAATGCCATCCACGGAACCGGTGGCGACGATCATGCTAATTGCGTTCAGATTTGCGGTAATCATAATTCCTCCTGGAAATTTTACCCTCGGCATTTCGCTTCAGGCAGAGCAGTTGGTCCGGGGATACTCAGCCCCTAAATTTTTTGGTCCAAACGAACCTTACTAAAAACAAAAATAATTTTCATTTTCAATAAGGTTCGTTCGGAACTATTATTTTCAAAGAACAATTTTTAATCTTTACCCTCAATCAAACCCCGACACTTTGTCAGAATTTGAATAAAAGGTGGGAGTAAATCATGAACCACATAATTTGCTCCCAAAACCTATTCCCCACGGTCCACGCCATGTGAGGAGTTTTTTTAAAAAAGAACTAATTTATATCACCCGGCGTGGCGGGTGACATTTTTTAATTTCCTTGACCTCCACCCAGACAGCGGGGCCTCTCTCTGGGATTCTATTTAGAGTCAGATGATCCACGCAGTACCCTTGAGAATCTAACACTGCAAATTCGTATCCCTCCTCTTTAAGACGGAACAAAAAAGCCTGAATTAAACTTTTCCGTTTCGTCCTGATTCTCCACCAATTCCTTCCTTTATAGTTACGGAAAAATGGCAGAACTATACAATAATTGAATCGGGAAGGCATTGGCATCTCCCGATCATAAGAATCGGCTGCTAAGTTAATGGCTCCGTGGACATATTTTGTCCATGGCCAATCCATTTCAATTGAAAATATTTTAAGAGAGACTTCTTCTTTCATTTTTTTTACCTCCTTTTGGCAGGCCAGCCGAAACCAGTCTGTAAAAAATATTTTTCTAAATTTCACTCTCCGTGTTGTAGTTATACCGTCAGCCAAAGGCCGACTACGGGACATTGGGATTTAAACCAAGGCTGTCCTGCAGTCTGCCAAAGGCAGACTTACCTTGATAAGCTTTTCTTTCAAAGAACATTTCTGGGTATAAAATTGGTTAGATTTTATATCCCAGCGGATGTTCTTTTAAAATTTTTAAAATTTTAACAACCGTTGATTGTGAT
>JALTDI010000040.1 GCA_027074255.1 Desulfurellales bacterium | reverse complement strand
GGCGTGTTTTTAATGATTTTCTTGAAGAGATCTAAGGTGGCCTCAGGACCCATGCCGCCTATTATTCCAGCCCTTTTCATTTGCTGATGACTTCCATATCCAATTCTTTTTCACTTTTGGCAACAACGGAAGTGCAGGTTAAATCCCCCGTAACGTTCACGGAAGTTCTGCCCATATCCAACAGCGCATCCACACCGAGAATCATGGCGTAAGCTAAGGATACCGGGCTATTTGCGGATAAATTTAATCCTATCGAACTTAAAACCATTAACAGCATAATAGCTCCGGCGCCGGGTACCCCTGCCGTACCTATGGAAGCAAGTACAGCTGTTATTATAATAGTTATCTGCTGGGATAAGCTCAGGTGCATTCCTATCGCAGCCGCAACAAACAGTGCGCAGACACCTTGATATATAGCCGTTCCATCCATATTTATTGTGGCTCCGAGCGGCAGAGTGAAAGAATACACACCTTTCGATATACCGAGTTTTTCCTCAGCTACATTCATGGTTACAGGCAGCGTTCCGCTGCTGCTTCTTGTTACAAATGCCGTCAAGGACGCCTCTTTTGCTTTGTTGAAAAATTTCAGCGGTGGAATTCTGCTCACAGCTAAAAGTCCGCCGTATGTTATTATTACATGCGTTATCAACGCCAGATAAACTACAAGAACCACCAACGCAAGAGGCCCCGCGGCTTTTGCGCCCTCTTTGGCAAAAACTACGGCAAGTAAAGCAAAAACCCCAATAGGTGCATACTCTAAAATCCATTTTACTATTTTATAAATAATTTCAGCAGCTCCGTCAAAAAATTTAAAAACAGCCTCGCCGGAGCTTTTAAGTCTTTCATCATTGCTTTCTCTCAATAAAGCTATGCCTATGCCAAAGATTATAGAGAAAAATATCACTGGTAAAACATGCCCTTTAACAATGGCGGCAAACGGGTTTTTAGGTATTATGTTCAGCAGTGTTGTAGCAAGGCTCGGCGCTGCTGCTTTCTTGACAACTCCATGGCTAATTGCTGCCAAATCAACGCCGCTTCCCACATGAAAGAGGTTTCCGAATAT
>JALTDI010000039.1 GCA_027074255.1 Desulfurellales bacterium | reverse complement strand
ATTGAGGTTTTTACAGGCTATAGAATTCAGCACAACATAGCGCTTGGTCCTGCAAAAGGAGGTGTAAGATATCACCCAAACGTATCGTTGGACGAGGTGAAAAGCTTAGCATTTTGGATGACCTTTAAGTGCGCCGTTATGTCCCTGCCTTTCGGTGGAGCAAAGGGCGGTGTTGCGATTAACCCCAAAAAATATTCGATGAATGAACTTGAGAGAATATCACGGCGCTATTTTTCCGAAATTTCTATAGTAGTCGGACCTGAAAAGGATATAGCTGCACCGGATGTAAACACCACACCGGAAATTATGGCTTGGTTTATGGATACTTATTCTGTTAATGTCGGGTATTCGTCTATGGGCGTTGTAACCGGAAAGCCGGTTGGGCTTGGAGGCTCTCAAGGCAGAAACGAGGCAACAGGAAGAGGAGTTTCGGCAGCAGCATCAATGGCAGCTGAAAAAAAAGGAATAGACTTGACGCAGGCGAGTGTAGCCATTGAGGGTTTTGGAAACGTAGGTCAGTATGCGGCTTTGCTTCTTGAAAAGGAAAAAGGCGCGAAAATTGTAGCTTTAAGTGACAGCAAAGGGGCTATTTATAACAAGAAAGGGTTTAACATAGAAGAACTTATGAAATACAAAAAAGAGCACGGCACCATAGCGGATTATCCGCAGGCACAATCAAGAATGAGCAGTGAAGAACTTAAAAAGTTAGATGTTGATATTCTTATACCTGCTGCTTTGGAGCACTCCATAGATTCTAAAATTGCAAAAGATATAAAGGCAAAGATTGTTGTGGAGGGGGCAAACGGTCCATTGGCAAAAGAAGCTGATAATATCTTAAATGATAAAGGCGTTTTGATAGTCCCGGATATACTGGCAAACGCCGGTGGTGTCACGGTTTCATACTTTGAGTGGGTGCAGGATTTGCAGTCGTTTTTCTGGAAACGCCATCAGGTCAATCAGGCACTTGAAGAGATGATGGAAGAGGCGTTTAATAATGTTTGGAGTGTTATGGAAAAATACGACACGGATATGAGAACGGCAGCTTATATTTTGGCAATCGAGC
>JALTDI010000038.1 GCA_027074255.1 Desulfurellales bacterium | reverse complement strand
ATCCTCTATGGTATGAAAATCGTTTTTCCCGTCACCCGAGTCGGAGGCGACATACCGGTAGGAATCATAATTTGCGCCGTTATCATAGCTTATTGCAATTACATCGCCTGCATCTTCAAGCAGGGGCATTGTTGTTCTTGAATCTCCATCTGCTATCACGGCGCTCTGCCCTACTCCGCCCTGGAGATTTATTAAGGCATGTGCAAAATACCCGTTTAAATCGTTGCTCATCCTTATATTGCCTATTGTAATATTACCGCCGTTACTATTTATGATTTTTAACTCCCCATCCGGTGTAAAGTAGCAGGACAGCGTAATGCCGGAATTACCCGCAGCTGTTTTAATAGCTGAGGCAAGTCCGTCCATAGTAGTAAAATTATAACCGCTGCCGTATGTAATGGATAGTGTATGCGTTGTCCCGCTTGCGGTGATATCCATATTAAATACAGCCCCGGATGCTAATGTTATGTTGTTGCCGTCTATATCATGTAACCCTGTAAAATTGCTGTTTGAATCATAACTTGTAATTTTATCCGATCCCTGAGCAAATTTAGCTATCGTCTTTCCCAAATTTATTGATTCACCGTTTACGTCAAACAAAACAGCCATATCATCCGGTGTGGCGGTTTTGTTGTTTTTATCGGTCAAACCGTGCGCATAATCCATCTCCTCTATCTTATCTCCGCCGTTTAGGTTGGCCTTAATCGAGACATTTTTTGTAATGCCCGCCGGCACTGTTTTATCCTGAGGTATCACGAGATTTTGTATGCTTGAAGCCGTGTTTATTTTATGTGTTGTATCGTCTGCAAGCCATCCTTGGACTATATAACCCTCAGGATTAACAAAATTTCCCTTAGCATCAAAGGCGAAATCTCCTGCACGCGTATATCTGTATGTTTTGCCGCCGTCCCCGCTTACGACAAAGAAACCGTCTCCCTGGATAGCGAGGTCTGTAATTTTATCCGTTGCCTGCAAAGAACCTTGTGAAAAGATATTGTCAACCACTGCCACACTGTCTCCCAAACCTACCTGGTGGGGATTTTTACCGCCTAAATCGCCTTCTGGTCCTGTTGCTCCGGTTAGTGTCTGGCTCAAAACATCCACGAAGTTTGTCCTTCCTCTTTTGAAGCCTATCGTATTAACGTTTGCCACATTATTTCCTACAACATCCATGGCTTCCTGCTGAGATTTCAAGCCTGCCACGCCGCTCCACATTGATCTTAACATAAAACCTACCTCCTATTATCTTTTTAACTGTATCGCTGTCTGTATTATATCATTAGCCGTTGTCACGCCCTTGGATTCAGCCTGAAATGCTCTTTGATAAGCTATTAAATCCACAAACTGACTTGAAAGGTTTGCATTGCTCATCTCAAGATGGGACGATAAAACATTGCCTCGCCCGCCCTTATTGGCCGCTCCGATAAATCCGGCTGATGAGAGTATTTTTGCAGAATCGGCATTGGGTGATGCCTTAAACATGGTATTTCCTACCTTTTCAAGTCCCTGAGGGTTGGTAAATTTGGATATGGCCAGTTTGGCTATTTGATATGTCTTTCCGTTTGTATATGATGCCAAAAGATTACCTTGATAATCTATATCAACCTTTTGTATTTCACCCGACGGTGCTCCGTCTTGGTCTATAAAACTCGTATCTGAATCAAGAGCAAACTGAGTTAGCCCCGAATACTGGTTTCCATCGTATGCACCGCTGTCCGTGTCCCACAAATTAAGCTTTAAACTTTTTGGACCATACCCGCTGTTTAAACTTACGCCCACAACGGGGGATACGGTATTCTCAGAGAGTCCTCCGTTTCCGTCAAATGTTATAGTGCCGGTGTTATTTGTTAATGTTCCGCCTCCCTCGGTCAGAGACGCCTCATAAGACCACTGCTCTGAGGCTATCTTTTTAAAAGTTATATCCACTTTGTGTTTGGCGCCGGAAGAGTCATAAAAAAACGAATGTACAACATGCGTTGCTACGTTAGCTGGCTGAGTCGCAGCCGACTTTGACGGGGCAACAATTTGGTTTAGGTTTGACATCAGCGTTGTTAGTTTTTTATTATCATCTGTTGCAGGCTGCACCCTTATATTTAGATTATCCGTCGTGCTGTTGTTCGTAATTTTTATGGAACCGTTATCTATCTCAGCATTTGCTGATATGTTATCGTTTTTCATATCCTGATTAATCAGATTTACCAAATCACCCAAAGTTGTGAATCCTTCCGCACCCTGCGATACACTGCCGTTATCATCATATTCGTATGTATGCCACGTGCTGCCGTTATCGAAACTCACCTTAAAATCGTTGCCGTCCTCCACGTTCATCGCTGCACCGTTTGAATCAAAAAGAACATTAAAATTTTTATCAGCATCAGCAGGTGAATACTCTTTAACGGTATCTCCGCCGTTTAGATTGGCTTTAAATTTTATGTATGTAGATGCCGTCGCCGGAACGGTTTGGTAATTCTTAATATTTATAGGTTTGACATCTCCCGTAGGAATTCCCGTGTTTGGGTCTTCCGGGATGGAAAAGCCGGCACCTTCGGATGAAGCCTGCGCCGTCCAGCCCGCAACCTTATATCCTTCGGGATTTACGAGTGTATTGTCCGCATCAAAAGAAAAATCTCCGGCTCTCGTAAAATAATACGCATTGCCCTTTGAAGGTTTAGGGTTCAAAAGTGTAAAAAAACCGCGGCCTTCCAATGCAACGTCGGTAGCTTTTTCCGTATTCATCAAATCACCCTGAGACATAATTATATCGGTTGAGCCCAACGTTGAGCCCAATCCTACCTGCATAGGGTTTACGCTGCTTGTACCGCCTTTTATGGTTTGAGATAGCAAAGAAGAAAAAGTTGTCCGTGTTTTCTTGTACCCTATGGTATTTATATTTGAAATGTTATTTGAAACGCCGTCGATTCCGTATTGCTGGGTTAATAAAGCATTCTCGGATGTATAGAGTGCTCTTATCATGTTTTCCCACCTCCTTCAAATACGCTCTTAACATCGTCGAGCTTTATTTGCTTATTCTGATCGGTTATTAAAACAACACCTGATTTATCGAACTGAACGGCAACAACTCGCCCGGCACTTTTTTGAAGAGGCACTTCACTGCCGTCTGAGCTTTTTGCAAAAAGCATAACCGAATATGTGCCGTTTGATACGTAATTACCATTTTTGTCTTTGCCGTCCCACACAAATTTATGCACACCTTCCGATAGGTTTCCCATATCAACACTTGCCACATTATTCCCCTTCTCGTCAACGATATTAACATCTACATCGGCGCTTTTGGAAAGTTTAAAAGAAACAGGGTCAATAGCCGAGCCCTTGACTGTTATAGAGTTGGAATTTGTGGCTATATATTTACCGAGATATGATGCGGCATAATTTTTGTCGTTTTTACTAAATCCCGTAGAAAGGGAACTTATGGCCTTATTCAGATTAGTTAACTGTTCGAGCTGAGAGAATCCCGTATTTTCCTGTATAAATTGATCGTTGCTTAAAGGCTGAAGAGGGTCCTGGTATCTCAATTGAGCTACGAGTAATTTTAAAAATCCGTTTTTATCTATGATGCCTTTGGGATTTTGTACTACATCTTTTTTGCTGCCGCCCTCAGGTGCAGAAACAACCGAATTGGCGATATTTACAATGCTCATAATTACCTCCTCCTATACAATAATATCCAAACCGTTCAAGACCTTTTTATCAAGCACGGTTGAGTTTTTACTATCAAATGCATGCGCATTGCCTTTAAACTCCCTGAACTCTCCGAATGAATTCGAGCCTGCCTGCTGCTGAGCGCCTCCGCTATATGAGTTTTGATTTTGAGCATTCCCGAAACCGGATTGTTCGTGAAAACCGTTATGAACATCTATATGTGCAACCCTTATACCCTGAGATGACAGATACGTTTTTAAGCCCTCAAGATGGGCGGTTATTATTTTTACAGCGTTTTTATCCTGAGAGCTGATTACGGCCGATATATTCTTATCCCTATCCATTTTAACCTTTAACTCCAAAATACCGATATGAGGCGGTTTGAGTTTTATCGTAATGGTATTGTTAAACGGGGGCTGCATATTTTTCATTTTGTCAATACCTTCTATCACCTTATCCATAGGATAAATAGACCTTATACC
>JALTDI010000037.1 GCA_027074255.1 Desulfurellales bacterium | reverse complement strand
CTCTTTGGAGAATCAATCTGGACTATCCTGCCGTTTTCAACAATTGCTATTTTGGTAGCTATTTTTATCGCTTCATCTATATCATGCGTTACAAAAACTATGGTTTTTTTGAGTGTTTCCTGTATTTTTCGAATTTCATTTTGAAGGTGCAGTCTGGTTATGGGGTCGAGTGCGCCGAAGGGTTCATCCATAAGCATTATGGAGGGATCTGCGGCCAAAGCCCTTGCTATACCTACCCTTTGGGCTTCACCTCCGGAGAGTTCATTGGGTTTTTTTCTCAGATATCCCTCATCCAGTCCGACGAGATAGATTGTATCCAAAACCCTTTTTTTTATAGACTTTTTATCCATTTTAAGCAATTTAGGCACTATCGATATATTTTCCTCAACACTCATATGAGGCAAAAGGCCAATATTCTGAATAACATACCCTATCTTTCTTCTCAATATTTCGCCTCTTATCGTTGATATATCTCTGCCGCCCATTATTATTTTGCCTTTGCTGGGTATAACCATCTTGTTTATCATTTTAAGAATAGTGGTTTTCCCGCTGCCCGATGGACCTATTATCACAAAAAAATCACCGCTTTCTATCTCAAAATTAACACCGTTCACGGCGATTGTATTGTCGAATCGTTTGGTTACATTCTCAAACCTAATCATACGCTAAACCTTTTTGAATAGATAGAAGCCGCAGCCTGCATAAACAAATCAGCAAACATAGATAAAAAAACGGTAGGCAAAACACCCAGCATTATAAGGGCGTTCGATGTTTCTCCAAGACCCTGAAATATAAAAACACCCATACCGCCGGCTCCTATTAGAGCTGCCAAAGCCGTATTGCCTATTGTCTGCACCAATGCTATTTTTACGCCTATCAGGATAAATTTCAAACTAATGGGGAGCTCAACTTTTAAAAATATATCCAACTTACTCATACCCATTCCCCTGCTTGCCTCCTTTATATACGCAGGAACACCGTTAAAACCCTCATAAACATTCCTGACGATAGGAAGCATGGCATAGAATATCAAAGCAATTATAGCAGGCGCCCAGCCTATGCCGCCTACGCC
>JALTDI010000036.1 GCA_027074255.1 Desulfurellales bacterium | reverse complement strand
TGGCTATTGCAAATCAGCTAAAATCACAAGCAAATGGTCTTGGTCAATCTATTCGTAATGCAAATGATGGAATTGGTGTTGCACAGACTGCTGATGGTGCACTTGATGAGTATGAAAACATCATTAACACTGTAAGAACAAAATCAATTCAAGCTGCTTCTGATGGTCAAAATGGTGACTCTCGTAAAGCTATTCAGTCAGATATTACAAAACTTCTTCAAGAAGCTAATAATATTGCAAAAACTACTTCATTTAATGGTCAACAACTACTAAATGGTAATTTTCAAAATAAATCATTTCATATTGGTGCATACTCTAATGAAACAGTGGGTATAAACATTTCCAATACTCAGACAAATACTGTTGGTCGTCATGTTGATACTACAGGTAGTGTGGCTGTTGATAGTAAAGCACTTAGTGCTGGTGCATTAACAGTTAATACAGATGCACTCTCTGCTGCTGTAAATGTTGGTGCTACTTCTGCAGATAAAGGTGGAGATAACGATACTGTAAGTATTGCACATAGTGCCGATTCTGCTTGGGCAAAAGCTGGAGCTATCAATGCTATATCTAATAAAACTGAAGTAACTGCTGTAGCTTCTACTGAAGTGGATGGTACTGCTGTTACTTCTGGTACAATTAGTGCAGGTAGTTTAACTATTAATGGTGTAGATATTGGTAAAGTTGATGTAGAGGCAAGTGATGCTGATGGAGCATTAATGAATGCCATTAATGATCAAACAGACAAAACGGGTGTTGTTGCTACTAATGATGGTGGTAGTCTCGTTTTAAAATCAACTGATGGTAGTGATGTTGTTGTAAGCGAAGCGTCTGGTGTATCTGGCGTATCTGGTCTTGCAAGTAAAATAAATAGAGGTTCTATTACACTTATTTCTGATCATACTGTTCAAATGACTGCTGGTGCTTCTCATGTTGGTTTTGTATCAGATGCAAAACTTTCAAAAGAGGGTAGTAGTACACTTAGTAAAATTGATGTAACTACAAGAGAGGGTGCTGAAAAAGCCATTCGTACTGCTGATTCTGCGTTGAAACAACTTGATGCAATTCGTTCAAATATTG
>JALTDI010000035.1 GCA_027074255.1 Desulfurellales bacterium | reverse complement strand
AAAAACAGAGAACTCATAACCGGAAAAGTTGATTTAAAAGATGCCTATATATTTACCTTTATATCAATATTGATATTCGAGGCTGCAGCATATTTCATTAACGATATGGCCTTCAAACTATCACCCATAGCCCTGTTTTTTATTCTAACCTATTCTTATACAAAGAGGTTTTCGTGGCTCTGCCATCTGTATCTTGGAGCAACAGACGCCATAGCTCCGCTCGGAGGATTTGTATCATCCGCAAATACCCTGAACAGACCGATATGGTTTCTTGCGGGATTTGTAACATTCTGGATAGCAGGTTTTGATATTTTGTATGCTATACAAGATGCCGAGTTTGATAAAAAGCACTCGCTGCATTCGATTCCTGAAAAATTCGGGATAAACCCGGCACTCCATATAGCAAAGCTATTTCACATTATAGCATTTTCTTTGCTTATTGCGAGTATGTACCTGTTCGGATTAAACCATATAGCATATATCGGTGCATTAATTGTGGCCATCCTGCTGCTTGCAGAACATCTTTTAGTAGATGCAAACGACCCGAAAAAAATAAATCTTGCCTTTTTTAATATCAACAGCTATATTAGTATTGTATTATTTTTTACTTTTTTGGTAGGTAAATATGGATAGCGAAAAAAGAAATGCAAGGAGAATAAAAAATAAATTCATAGTATATGCAAAAAAGATAGACGAAAAAGAAACGGAAAAATACAAGGAAGATATATACAACACCATAGAGCCCTCGGATTCTTTCAGTTTTTTTATGTCTTTAAAAAACCTTGATTCGAGCTTCGGCGATTTAAACAAAGCCTTTGTTCTCATTATGAAGGAAATGGATGCAAAATTAAACTACATCATAGATATTTTAAGGGACAAAGAATATGATTCTAAAATTAGAGAATTTGAAAGAAATTATAGCTGCGATTTGTCGCAGAGCGGCTTATCTTTTATGTCAAAACAGGTTTTTTCTGAGAACGACATACTTTTTATAAAATTTATGCTCCCCATAGCAAGCCATTATGAGATAAAATCCATATCAGCCGTTACAAGAAAAGTTCAAACAGAAGACGGTTTCTGCTACGGATGCACATTTAACGAGATTAAAAAAAGCGATGTGGAGCTGATAATCCATTATATGCTTTTCTTTGAAAGAAAAATGATTAAAAGTCAGCTTGAAAATGAATGACAATATACTCGTTTTGCAGGCTATCTTTGACGTAGCTGTCGTATTATACATACTGCTGTCAAAATATTTCAGCGCCAAAGAGAAAAACGGCATTTTACAGCTTGTTGAGAGTTTGAGAAACCTACTTGAAAAGCAGAAAGAACTTATAAATACGGCAAATAACAAAATTATGGAGCAGCAGGACAGACTCAACCTGCTGCTTGAAGATGTTAGAAGAAAAAACACCTTATTAACCGATTTGCTCACAACGATAAAAAACAAAACATACAAAAATAGCCTAAAAGACAAAATAATAGAGATGAAAAACGACAATAAAAGCATTGATGATATGGCGAGAGAACTGAATATGAGTAAGGGAGAGATAGAGCTGATCATAAAATTATACGAGGAGGAACATAGATGAAAAAGGTAGAAGCAATCATTAAACCGTTCAAGTTGGATGCAGTCAAAGAAGCTTTAATGGATATAGGGATTAAGGGTTTGACGGTAAACGAAGTAAAAGGTTACGGCAGACAAAAAGGACATACGGAAATATACAGAGGCGCCGAGTACATAGTTGATTTTCTACCCAAGGTAAAAATAGAAATAGTTGTTGAAGAGGATATGGTGGATAGTGTTATAGAGAAAATCATCGAAGCATCGAAAACAGGCAAAGTAGGAGACGGCAAAATCTTTGTTATACCCATTGAAGATGCCATAAGAATTAGAACGGGCGAGAGAGGCAAAAACGCAGTTTAATCACTGTCTTTTTAATAATAAAAAGCGGGGCGTGACATAAAAAAAGTTGTTTTTCTCATTGTTATTTTTATATTTGCAAACAGCATTGCATATGCTGAACAAACAGCAGTGGTGCATATCAAAGCTGACAATATAATATACGACAAAAAACATAACACCTATTATGCAAACGGACATTGCCTAATTTATAACAGCACATACACTATAAAAAGTGATAAGGCATCGTACGACAGAAAGACGCAGGCGGCTAATTTGCAAGGTAATATCCTGATAGAGGATAAAAACAAAAATTGGATTAGAGGCGCAGATGCCGTTATAAATCTGTCCACATACAAAGGCTTTGTTGATAATGCAACTATGTTCACTCACAATAACAAAATGTATATAAGGGCAAAAAGAATAATCCTTCAATCAAAGAACAAGTATTACATAGCAGACGGAATTATAACAGGATGCAGATGCAGCGGGTTTATAAAGGGCGAAAAAGGAGTTTATCCCAAGTGGTCGGTTAGTGCAAAACATACTTATGTAGTAAAAGATGACTATATATTTGCCTACCCCGCAATATTCAGAGCGAAAAGTGTTCCCCTGTTTTTTTCACCTGTACTTTATAAAGGTTTGTCAAATAAAAGAAAAACCGGTTTCTTACTTCCCGCTGCCGGCTATTCCAGTAGAAACGGATTTGAATACGAACAGCCTTTCTTTATAAATATAAACAAGTCTCAGGATATAACACTTAACCCGTTTATATATTCAAAAGCAGGGAAAGGCATTAAGGCAAAATACAGGTTCTATTGGACAAAAAATTCCAAAGGAACATGGGAGAGCACCCTCTTCAAAGAAAAGAATCCATACGGAACATCTCAGAACAAAAAACTCAGGATTACGCTGAAAGCCAATCAATACGCCGACTTAGGAAATTACGGAAACTTCAATTACGACCTGAATATTGTCAATAATAAGGATAATTTAAGGGTTTTGAATAAGGATGACATAGAATTGACCTCTGATAGGTACACAAAATCAACCGCATCATACTCAATATCTGACAATGTATATTCTCTTAACATAAACGGATATTTTTATCAGGATTTGATATCCGACAACAACAGAGCTACACTGCAGAAGCTGCCTGAAATAAAACTCAACATAACAAATAAAAAGCTATGGAAAAATCTTACACTCGATTTTGCAGAAACGGCCGCAAACGATTTCAGAATAGAGGGCAATAGAGGATATTCAAATACGGCAGCCGGCTTTTTATCATACCCCTTTAAAGTATCTTACTTCAATATTGTTCCGAAAATCGGAGCACACGAGTTATATGCATATTGGGAAAATGCTCCTTACAACAAACATTCGTCAAGACGCTCGTTTATACCGGATTATTCCATCCAAGCAAAAACATCTCTGTACGGCATTTATTTAACATCAAATAAAACCGGTCTATTGGGTTTTAAGCATATCATAACACCTACTTTAACATATCAATATATACCTTACAGAGACCAAAGCAAATTCCCAGATTTTGTCTCAACCTATGAAAAAACGAATTTGACAACGATGACTTTGGAAAACAGTATCATCTCTAAAACAAAAGAAAACGGCAAGATAAAATATCGTGAGGTTTTCTACAATAAAATTTCTCAGGGATACGATTTTGCCAAAACAAACCATTTTCCTTTCCCGCCTATCTACGAGGAGACGAGATTTTCTCCTCTTGAATATCTGATGTTTTCCTCAAAGGCTCACTTTTCAACACAGAAAGGCAAGTTCGTTGATTCGGATGAATCTTTGGATATAAACGGAAAGCGTGCAGGCGCATCGTTTGGTTATGTGATGTCAAGGTATGCCGACAATATGAGCATGAGCGACGAGAGTGCAAAGATGAAGCTTTACGTCTATCCCATGAAAAGCCTATATACATACGTCTATATAGAGAAAAGTCTGCATAACGGATACTATCCTCAAAGAAAAGTCGGATTTATGTACAATGAAGATTGCTGGGGGTTGGGAATAGACTTATATATCAACGAAATTACTGAGGAGAATGACGATTCAACATATTCAAGGAAAAAAAATACGGGGTTTTGGATAACTTTTGTTTTAAGGGGCCTGGGCGCAATAAAAAGACAGTACTAATCTATGGATAAAGAAACGAAAAAAGTGGTTGCCTTAAAATACGACAGACAAAGCGACCCTGCGCCTAAGGTTGTAGCAAAAGGCAAAAACCTGATTGCAGAAAAAATAGAAGA
>JALTDI010000034.1 GCA_027074255.1 Desulfurellales bacterium | reverse complement strand
GGGGGGTTCTATGTTATTTAAACAAAGGGCTGCACACTCCACAATAAAGAACTCTCATAGTAATGACCCTTGTGGGGATATTTGTGTGTGTATATTCGGCATTGTAAAAGGAATATACACAAAGTTCGCCAATGTAATATAAAATTTCACATTTTCGGCTCTGATTTTAGCTTTCTTTCTGTCATCCGTTTTATGTTTGGCAACTTTATATTGGCCGTTGCCATAAAGCTGACATTTTAACCGATTTTTTAAAAACCGGGGCTATCTTTTAATTTTCAAGAGCTTTGGAAAAAGATAAGCGTTATCAAAGTCCCTACATGAGACGGCCATCTCTGCAAAGCAGCATGTATGAGACGCTTAATTGACAACCAATCGATATTTGCCGCTTTCATGTCTTTGTTTTTAACACTTGTAATAATAGCTCTGCTTGTATCGTTATTTCCATAATACACAAATACACAATTATTATGATGAACTCACTCTAAATTTATAATTGACACCGTATAGACAAATTGCTCTCTATTTGATAAAAAAAGCGGGTTAATCAATTAAGAAATGCTATTTATGGAAGCTGCGAGCGTATGTGTTTGTTTAACAAAAAATCATAAATTTATTTTAGCGCTCATAGGGGTGCGCTATAAATAAGTCAATTGCCCGAAAAATCTTAGGACTTCACCGAAAATTCAAGGTGAATAAGAAATGGCCTTTGCGCTGAGTTTTGCTTTTTATTATTGATACTATACGATTTTGATGCTAAACTTATGATAGAAATGTTCAAGGAGGAGTTTAAAATGAATCGCAGTAATAAAAAAGGTTTCACGCTTATAGAGCTTTTGGTAGTTATGGTAATAATAGGCCTGCTTGCCTCCCTCGTTGCGCCCAAACTATTTAATAAATTGGGGTCTTCAAAAATCAAGGCGGCCAAGGCGCAGATAGAGATGATAGGCACAGCCCTCGACGCTTTTAGATTAGATGTGGGCAGATACCCTACAACGCAGGAGGGGCTGCAGGTATTATGGAAAAACCCCGGCAACATTAAAAAGTGGGACGGACCTTACCTGCCTAAGCCTGTTCTTGCCGACCCTTGGGGCAATCCCTACATATATAAATCACCGGGAGCTGACGGCAAACCATACGATTTGGAATCTCTCGGGGCTGACGGAAAAACCGGGGGCACCGGCGAAGACAAAGATATATCTATTTGGGATGCTTCGTGAAGCAGAAAATAGGAGAGATTTTAATCAATAAGGGCTTTTGTAAGCAGGAAGACATAGACAAAGCTCTTCAAGTTCAAGAATCATACGGCGGTAAAATAGGCAACATACTCCTGAATATGGGGGTTATAACAGAAGACCAGCTGCTTGAGGCCCTTTCTGTTCAGTTTGAAATGCCTCTTGTAAAAAAGCTCGACAGCTACAATGTTGTTGATATAGGTATCCCGTACGGATTCTTTTTGTCCCATAATGTGTATCCGATAGACGAAGATGAGCAAACTATCACCGTAGCAACGAACAACCCTTTAAATCTTGAAGCATTCGGTTTTATAGAAAGCGCTGTTAACAAAAAGCTTTCCGTTGTTTTAACGAAAGAGGAAAATCTCAACCTGATAGCAGGCTCTCTGAACGAGAATGATATAGTATCCACCGGCATGCAGTCAATCGATTTGGACGAAGAGATAGAAAAGCTAAAGGAGCTGGCTTCTGAGGCTCCTGTTATAAAACTGGTCAACACGCTGTTGAATAAAGCTGTTGAAAGCGACGCAACGGACATACACTTTGAATCCTTAAAGATGGGGATGAGGGTTAGATTCCGCATAGACGGAATGCTAAAAACCGTTGAGAATGTGCCGGAAAACTTGAAACTTGCAATAATAACGAGGCTGAAGCTTTTATCCGGAATGAATATAGCGGAGAACAGGCTGCCCCAGGATGGACGGCTAAGCGTCAAAGCTGCGGGTAAGAACCTTGATATCAGGGCATCTTCCGTTCCTACTCAATTCGGAGAAAGTTTTGTTGCAAGACTGCTCGGCGAAGAGGGTGTAACGGAATATTCTCTTGGAAACCTCGGTTTTTATGACGACCATATAAAAACCATCAGGGAAATTGCTCACAGGCCAAATGGTGTATTTTTAACAACAGGCCCGACCGGTTCGGGTAAGACAACAACACTATACTCTGTTTTGTCCGAGCTAAACTCCGAAGCCGTGAAAATAGTAACCGTGGAGGACCCTATTGAGTATAAACTGCCGGGCATTAACCAGATTCAAGTCAAAACCGACATAGACTATACATTTGCAAAAGCCCTAAGAAGTATTTTAAGACAGGACCCGGATATAATAATGGTCGGCGAAATAAGGGATAGGGAAACGGCTGAAATATCCATTCAAGCCTCACTTACCGGCCACCTTGTTTTATCCACACTGCATACAAATTCCGCCCTTGCATCAATAACGAGACTGCTTGATATGAATATAGAGTTTTTCCTTCTAAAAGCCTCCATCGTAGGCTTGATGGCTCAAAGACTGGTTAGAAAAATTTGTCCGTTTTGTGCAAAGGATGCGACAATATCGGATGAGACAAGAGAAAAATACAACTTGGACAAACTTGCTAAAAAATA
This sequence comes from Desulfurellales bacterium, assembly GCA_027074255.1. Classification (GTDB taxonomy): domain Bacteria; phylum Campylobacterota_A; class Desulfurellia; order Desulfurellales; family Hippeaceae; genus S144-51. Next base: position 1,572 of record JALTDI010000034.1, on the reverse strand, counting down.
TGATTTCATCGATATTGCTCCGAAAGAACCCGTAGGCTGCCCAAAATGTAATTATACCGGATACAAAGGGAGGACTGTTATAGCCGAAGTTATGCCTTTTTCGCAGGCAATGCAGATGGAATTTGAAAAAAATAGGAATTTTAACGACCCCAATTTTTTCGGGTTCAGGTCTATGATGGAAGACGGGCTGCTGAAGTTTCTCGAGGGCAAAACATCCTTGGAAGAAATTCTTAGAGCGGTGCAGTAGTTATGCTTTTGTACTATGAAGGCATTACCAAAAGCGGAGAGAAGATAGCCGGCACATTTAACGGCACAAAAGAAGAGCTCTCAACACATCTAAGAAAACAAAATATATTTTTGACAAACGTAAAAGAAGAGAAAAAAAAGCTAAAAAAAGGAAAATACAACCTCAACCAATTTGCATCCGATATCGAGCAAATCTCATATTTCGTATCATCCGGCATGCAGATAGACAAGGCGCTAATTACACTGATAAAAAATACAGCGAGACAGTCGACCATTGATTTCTGGGAAGAGGTGCTTAAAAGACTAAAAAGCGGCAAACAATTTTCCATATCTTTAAAAGAAGCAGCGGATAAAATCAAACTTCCCGTAGGTGATCTTTATATCAACATTATATCCGTCGGCGAGGAAATAGGTGATCTTAAATCCTCACTAAACAAGGTCTATGAATATCTTCGATTTAAAAACGATTTAACAAAAGAAGTACAGTCGGCTTTGGCTTACCCGTCTTTTCTTGTTATTGTAAGTATAGTCGCCATTTTCTTTATATCCTGCGTTATTTTACCGAGATTCTCATCCATATTTTCTAACAAGGAACTGATAGCCCTGCCTTTTATATCCCGTATGATAATCGGCCTCGGTAAATTTATAAATGCAAATTTGCACATGGTGGTGGGGGGATTTTTTGCATTTATTGCCCTTGTAATAGGTATTTTTTCTATTACTGAAAGCAGAAACGTTGTAAAATCCATTTTCTATAAAACGCCGGGTATAAATAAGGTGGTGCTTAGGCTGCAATTTGCCAACCTATGTTCGTCGCTGGGCACAATGCTTGAGGGGGGCGTCGATATAGGAAAGGCTATAAAGCTCTCTCAGAGGGTTGTTTCTGACAATAAGAGCTTGGTTAATATTCTGGAAGACACGCGTCAGGAATTGAAGAAAGGCTCTAAAATGAGTGATGTGTGGAAAAGACACAATATTATACCCGAGGAAATGGTGTCTTTGGTTATTGTCGGTGAAAACTCAGCCCGTCTGGGTGAAATTTTTATCAAACTCGGCGAACGCTATTCACACGACTTTAAGCTGAACGTCTCCAAGGCTCTGTCTTTACTTGAGCCTGTATTAATTATCTTTCTCGGCCTGCTTGTCGGAGTGATTGTTGTGGCTATTATGCTTGCGGTTGTGAGCCTGAATAATGTTGCGGGATAAACAAGGCTTTACGCTTATCGAACTGCTTATAGTGATGGTTATTATAGCCGTTACAACAAGTATTGTAGCACCTGTTGCCTATAAAAGCGTTGAAAAATTTAACGGTTTGATTGCCAAACA
>JALTDI010000033.1 GCA_027074255.1 Desulfurellales bacterium | reverse complement strand
CCGCTGCCTTTTTTAAAAGCTTTCTGAATCTCCGGTCTGTATTTGTGATTTTCCAGCTTTTCTATTGCAGCATAGGGAATGGAAGAGTCAAAAATAACCTTGCCGTTGGGCTGTATAAGAGTTATTCTCAAAAGTGTTTTCTTGTATGTTTTCGCATAGACGGCATAGAGCTTTTTCTTATTGATGTTTTTTGTATCAAAGTCGTGTGCTATCAGCTCAAATTTGGACTTTGTGTCTGCCCTTACATAATTTTGCAGTGATGAATCCATATTGCTTTTCATCAGCATATAGCTTATAAAGAAAACAACGAGGAAGGGTATCAATATTGTTGCAAGTGTTTTAAAAAAGATTTTCACTCTATCTTATACCCTACTTTTGGGACGGATTTAATCTTAAAATCGGCCGATTTCAATTTTTTTCTCAAAGAAGATATGTGGGAATCAACTGTCCTTGTATATATATCCGATTCATATCCCCATATATTGCTTAAAAACTGATTTCTTGTAAAAACGATTTGAGGGTGTTTAATCATAAACCCTAAAAGTTCAAACTCGGTATGAGTTAATTCTACATCTTGTCCATTCACCGAAACCTTATGTTTCCGCAAATCAACCGTTACATTTCCATAGGATAAAATGCTGCCGTCAGCCTTTTTTTTCTTCAAATGCACATCAATTTTAGATAAGAGCACTTTAATGCTGAAAGGCTTGGTCAAATAGTCGTCAGCACCCGTTTTTAAAAGTTTCACTATGCTGTCTTCACTGTTTTTTGCGGATATAATGATAACGGGAATGTTTTCCGTGTCTTTGTTGCTCCTGATGATTTTTAAAAATTCCTCCCCTTTCAGTCCCGGGAGCATCAAATCCAGCAAAATTAAATCGGGTATTAGCTCCTCCATATATATCAAAGCTTCGTTAGCATTATCTGTGTCAAAAACGCTGTGATTCTCTCTTGAAAGATTGAACTTCAAGATCTCTTTCAACGTATCGTCATCTTCGACCAGGAGAATTTTAGCCATCTTCTTTATTCTCATTTATTTTGTCAAAATAGGTATGTCTTATGCTTTTTCCGGTTTTCTTAAAATATACAAATTCGCATATATTGGTGGCATGATCTGCTATCCTTTCTATGTTTCTTGCAATATACACCAGCGAAACGCCGCTTTTCACGTGTTGCGGGTTTAAAGATATATAATTTATTATATCGGTTATTATCTGTTTATTCAGTTTATCGATATAATCGTCTTTTTTAATTGTTTCTAAGGCCAGGGGAGTATCATTTTTAAAAAAAGCTTCTATTGATGCTTCAAGCATCCCTTTTGCCGCCGTTGCCATTTCGTTAATTTTTGAGCTGAAATTTTGTGTGCATGACGAATCTATATGTTTTACCTGTTTGGCTATATTAACAGAGCTGTCTCCTATTCTCTCCAAATCAACTATTATTCTTAGTGCAGACATAACAAATCTCAAATCAAATGCTTTCGGATCATACATGGCAAGCACCTTAAAACATACGTCCTCTATGTCGTTATCAAAGCGGTCAACTATTCCGTCACGTTTTTTAACATTTTTTGCCAGTTCTTTGTCTCCCCTCAGAAGAGCTTTTATAGAGTCTTCCATCATAGATTGAGCAACTTTTGACATTTCCGCAAGCATAGCTCTTATTTGGCTGTATTTTTCCTCAACGTATTTCATTATATTTTCTCCTATCCGAATTTCCCTCTGATGTAGTCTTCTGTTTGTTTGTTTTTGGGACGCGTAAAAAAATCTTCCGTTTTATCCGTTTCGATAAGTTCGCCGAGATAGAAAAATGCCGTATAATCCGAAACCCTCGCAGCCTGCTGCATATTGTGCGTTACAACTATTATAGTTGTTATTTTTTTTAATTCAATCATTAATTCCTCTATCTTTGCTGTTGCTATGGGGTCAAGGGCACTTGTCGGCTCATCAAAAAGCAGAATATCCGGTTCGACCGCAAGCGCTCTTGCTATAACGAGCCTTTGCTGCTGACCGCCTGATAGCCCGCCGGCCGGTGCTGAAAGCCTGTCTTTAACCTCTTGCCACAAAGCGGCTCCTTGAAGAGCAGCTTCAACCCTGTCCTTTACTTCCGTTCTGTTTTTTATGCCTTTAAGTTTTAATCCGTAGGCTACATTGTCAAATATAGACATGGGAAATGGCGTGGGCGATTGAAACACCATTCCTATTTTACTTCTCAATTCTATATTGTCGTTCATTTTTAATATATCTTTTTCTTTGTATAATATTTCTCCTTCATATCTGTTTCCCTTGTATAGGTCGTGCATTCTGTTGAAACATCTTAAAAATGTTGTCTTGCCGCAGCCTGAGGGTCCAATCAGGGCTGTTATCCTGTTGCTTGCCATATTCATATTTATGTTAAATAAAACCTGTTTGCTGCCGTAAAAAAAGTTGAGATTTTTCACTTTTAAGATATAGTCGCCCATTATTTTTTGTACCTCCATTTTATTATAAGACGCCCGGTTATCGTTGTCAGTAAAACAAAAAGCGTTATAACGAAAGATGCCGCCCACGCCATTTGATGCCAATTGTCATACGGTCCCATAGCATATCTGTAAATGGTAACCGTCAAAGAAGCCATCGGCTGATTTATATTAAAACTCAAAAACGAGTTGTTCAGTGATGTGAATAACAAAGGAGCCGTTTCACCGGCAATGCGTGCAACGGAAAGTATTGTGCCCGTTAAAAGGCCGGTCATGGCGTTTTTATAAACTATTTGGAAAATTACCTTGTAATACGGTGTTCCAAGTGCAAAGGCGGCTTCTCTAAGACTCCACGGAACGAGTTTCAGCATATTTTCGGTGGTTTTCAGCATAACGGGAATCATTATAACTGCAAGAGCAACAGCCCCCGCCAGCGCACTAAAATGCCCCATGGGTTTCACCATTACTGCATAAACAAACGTGCCTACGACTATTGAGGGAATGCTCGTCATAAGGTCTGCAAAGATGCTGATTAGTTTTGCGATTTTTGAGTTTCTGCCGTATTCGGCTATAAACGTTCCGCCCAACAACCCAAACGGAATTCCTATTATTACGGCTATGGAAACTATTATAAGCTGACCTATAAATGCCGCTTTCATACCCCCGCCGCTTAGGCCCGGCGGAACAAAATTTTTGCTGAACAAAGACCAGTTGATTGCCGAAGCTCCCTTTATAATTAAATCAGATAGTATGAACAGCAGCCAAAAAATCCCCAAAAAAGCAGTGAAAACACTTAATGATAAAAAAAGTTTTCCTATCAGCTCTCTTTTTTTTCGATTATTCATTTTTATTTAACCTAAGTAGCATGAATTTCGATATGGACAATATTATAAAACTTGAAACAAACAGTATGAGGGCAAGATAAAACAGCGAAGAAAGATAGAGCTGTGAATCCGCCTCGGTAAATTCATTGGCAAGAGTAACAGGGATTGTTGAGGATGCGCCGAAAAGGGATAAAATGATAGAATGGTTGTTGCCGAGCACAAAAGCGACCGCCATGGTTTCTCCTATCGCCCTTCCGAGCCCCAGTATTATGCCTCCATATACTCCTGTTCTTGAATAGGGTAAAACGATATCTTTAATAACCTCCCATTTGGTTGCTCCTATGCCGTATGCTGACTCTATGATGCTGTGGGGTACGAGCTCGAAGCTGTCGCGTGCCACACTTGTTATAAAAGGTATAATCATAATGCTTAAAATGAGGCTGGCAGTCAGCAAATCTATACCCATAGGCGTTCCTCTGAAAAGAAGGGAAATTAACGGAATTTGCCCCAATGTTTCTTTTAAAAAAGGCTCTATATAGCCGGACATAATGGGCGTTAGCACAAATAAACCCCACATACCGTATATGATGCTTGGTATGGATGCCAAAAGTTCTATTGCTCCGCTAAAAACCCCTTTTAATTTTTTAGGGCATATTTGTGTGATGAATATAGCTATGCCTACGGAGACAGGAGCCGCAAATAAAAGAGAAAGGGCGGTTGTAACAAATGTGCCGTATATGGCAGATGCACCGCCGAATATCTGTTTAACAGGGTCCCATGTTGTTGTTGTAAAAAACCTAATCAATCCGAATTTTTTTATTGCATCCGATGATTCACTGCTTAAAGAAATAAGCATGGCAAGTATCAAAATAGGTATGATATATGCAGATAAAGCCATTAAATAGTAAAAAAATCTGTTTTT
>JALTDI010000032.1 GCA_027074255.1 Desulfurellales bacterium | reverse complement strand
ATCCGCCTCTCCGAAGTTCTTATCAAAATAGCTCCCTGCTTTAATTTTTATGTCCACACTAACAATCGGCAAATCATTGGTTTTGTATATTCTATAGTTTAATCCATTGCTTAATTGTCCCGAATATAAATTCCCGGCGCTTGCGCAAAAGCTTAATCCCAACACCACAACAGCGGCCATAACAAATATTTTTTTCATCTCAGCTCACCTCTGAATGTTGAGTTTATTTGTTTACCCTTTTGGGGAGTGAGAAATACATCACTTTCTTTGCTCACCTTAAAATACTTTTGTGCTGCCTTCATTATTTCCTTCTTTCTTATGCTTCTGATTGTATTAATATAATCTTTATAGTACTGCTCCATTCCGAAAGCAGCATAGAAAGCAAAGTTCATATTTTTCTCGGACATCATCTCCTTCGAAAACAGATAGTCGCTAATGGCCTTGGTTTTGGCAATGCTCAGCAGTTTTCTTTCGAAATCGCCTTTTTTGATTTTATCGAGTTCATCTAAAAGAGACTTTCTTGCCTTTTTAAATGAAACACCGTTTTCTATGCTGCCGAATATCTCATACAATCCCTTATCATAAATTCTCCCCTCATTCCCGCCGTCTATTGAGACAAAAATATGTCTATCCCTCACAAGGTCTTTCTCCGCAAGAGCGCTTTTTCCGAAAAAAAGCATATATGAAATTAAATCCAACGCCGGCGTATCTATACTGCCCTCTCTCGGTATCTTAAATCCCACGGCCAATTTTTTGAATGAAGCCGGTTTCTCTATAAACATAATACGCCTGCCATTCTGCGTTGGTTCTTTTGTTATATGCCTTACTATCTCAATCCTCTTTTTGCTGCCGAAAAGTTTTTTTATCTTTTTAAAAACGGCTTTTTTGTTTATGTCTCCCGAAATGATTATGACTGCATTGTTGGGAGCATAGTAGCTCTTATAGTATTTCCTCAATTCTCCAATCGTATAGTGCTGAATATCATAAGCAAAACCGATAGGCGTCCATCTATAAGGCGATGCAACATAAGATAAATTGTGCAGCGAGTAATACAGAAAACCGTCTGCCGAGTTATCTATTCTCCACAAACGTTCCTGATACACCACGCTGCGTTCCTTTAAGAATTTGCTTCTGTTAAGTGTTAGATTATTCATATTGTCCGCATAAAAAGCCAAAACTTTCCCCCATGCTGACTTGTCTATTGTCGCAAAATAAACCGTATCGTCAAAAGAGGTCTGGGCATTATCCACACCGCCGTATTTTGATGTCAGTTTATCTATATATCCATCTAGAAAGTGCTTCGAACCCCTAAAATTCATATGTTCAAGCATATGGGATATGCCCGTTATGGAATTATACTCATCCACGCAGCCTACTTTATAAAGGATAGTAACATTGACTATCGGCAGAGAGTGGTTCTCTTCAACATATGCCTCAAGTCCGTTTTTAAGCTCCAGATTATAGTATTTTGCAGAAGCGCTGCCGCTTAAAATTAAAATGGCGCACAAAGACAAAATCAATCTACGCATAATTTAACCTCATCAAAAGAGAGCTTTTATTGTCATTCTTATTAAAATTAACCTTTGGAGGCGTTTTGACCTGATTGTTTTCAACTTTGAAATAAGGCATGGGCTTTAAACCCATTTTGGAGGCTATAAAATTATAGGGAACAGAGCGAATGGTCGAGTTATAAATTGTTACAATGTCATTGTATCTTTTCCTTGCAACAGCAATCCTGTTTTCCGTCCCTTCGAGATTGTCCATCAGTCTTGAGAATTCTTCATTGGCTTTTAACTCCGGGTATCTTTCAACTATCACCAGCAGCCTCGAAATAGCCCCCTCCATCTCATTACTCGCCTTTATTTCATCCTGTGGTGTTCTTGCTCCCATCAATTTAGCCCTAGCATCTGCTATATGCTCAAATACTCCGGCCTCGTGCTGCTCGTAGCCCTTCACGCTGTTTACAAGATTGGGAATTAAATCGGCTCTTCTTTTTAGCTGCACATCAACATTACTCCATGAAGATTTAACTCGCTCCTCCAATCGTATGAGTTTATTATAACTCGAATAGTAAAACATACCGAATGCAATGACAATTAACAAAATTACAACAATACTACCCAACACACCTTTCATATAAATACCTCCGATATTTTTATCTTACCAGCTTCCACCGATGCCGCCGCCGCCGCTTGAGCCGCCGCCAAAACCGCCGAATCCGCCGCCTAGTCCTCCGCCGAAGCCGCCGCCGAGAGGAGTTTCCCAGCCGCTGCGATAAGATCCGAGAAACATCCCTATAAAAAAAGGAAACATAAACGGTCCCAAAACAAACATAGCTGCAACAAGCAAAACCAAATCAAGAAGACTGAAATTTTTAGTTTTAACCCTCTTCGGCTGCACTGCGCCGTTTAATTTCACATTATAAGCCTTTGCCACAACGGAAGCAACGGCATAAACTCCGTTTAAAATGCCGTTATTATAATCGCCCTTTTTAAAATAAGGCAATATATACCTATCTCTTATGCGCCCGAGCAGTCCGTCAGGCAGTATGCCCTCCATTCCGTAGCCCGTGTTTATCCTCATTTTTCTATCGCCTACATCAATCAAAAATAGGACACCGTTATCCTTGCCTTTTTTGCCTATTCCCCATTTTTCAAAAAGATTCATAGAATAATCGAATATGTCATTGCCTTTTAGAGATTTTATAGTGACAACGGCAAGCTCGACGCCCGTTTTCTGTTTAAGCTCAATTGCCAATGAATTTAACTTGTTAAATGTTTTTTTATTCAATATATGCGCGAAGTCGTTGATATATCCCACAGGCTCGGGTATATTAGCCGAAACAGCAGAATAGCTCAGCGCAAAAAATATTAGCAGACTAAGAAAGTATTGTATCCGATATCTCGACAAGCTCTTCCACCTCTTTCAAATATTGTTTAAAGATATTAAGCAGTTTGTCAAAGCCCATTTTAGGCGTATCCCTAAGTATCTTAAATGCTTCGAGTTTAACGTCAAAAGTCTTTTCAAACTCCTCGATAAGTGTTTCGTCGTTAATTAGTTTTCCTTTCAGTCTCAATAGGTTTCTTAAAATCAGCAGAAAATTATACATAGAGCGATAAGCAATATTATCAACCACTTTCCTATCAAGAGGCAAATCCACAAAAGCCCCCTTTAACACAAGCAATTTGCTGCGGAGCTCATATTCTATCTGCCTTCTTAAATCGTCGTCTTTTATCTTTAATCCGGCGAATAGGTCTTCTCCGTAAACTATCTTAGCATTTTCTTTGAATTCCAGCATCTCCATACAAAAGACGTCCGATGCCCTTTTGAAAAACCCCCTGTTTACAACCATGGGTGTCGAATATTTTTTCTTGTACTTGACATAAACTCTTTTTATATCAAGCAAATCATCCGGCTCAACTCTATCCAGCACGATAAAAATACCGTTATTTTCAAGAAAAGAAGTAATGCCCACATTGTGAAGTCCGACACTAACCAGTCTGTCTTGAAAATGCCCCTTCAGTATCTCAACAAATTTATCCATTTACACCATGCCCCTTTTTTAGATTTTCATAAAACTCAAGTCTGAATTGCCCGAAACCACCCTTCAAAATTGCTCGCCTTGCCTCCTTGGCTAAATTAACATAATAGTATAAATTGTGTATGCTGGCAAGTGTATAAAATGACAACTCCCTTGATTTTAATAGATGCCGTATATATCCCTTCGAGAAATTTCTGCAAGTATAACATTTACATCCGTTCTCAATAGGAGAATCGTCATTTTTATATTCCTGCCTTTTTATATTTACAATGCCGTTTCTTGTGAAAAGAGTCCCGTTTCTGGCATTTCTTGTAGGCATTACACAGTCAAACATATCAACCCCGAGATTGATAAGCTCCACAATATCCTCAGGTTTGCCTACGCCCATAGCATATCTTGGTTTATTCTCAGGCAGAATGGGAGCAACGATCTCAGCAGCCCTATACATATCGCTTTTCGGTTCCCCTACACTCAGTCCACCGATTGCAAATCCTTCAAAGTCCAATTCCCTCATGCGCAGTGCCGCATCTTTTCTTAAATCCTCAAACACACCACCCTGGACAATTCCAAAGAGTGCTTTAAGAGGGAAATTTTCCCTTGCCTTTATAGACCTTTTCGCCCATTCAATAGTCATATCCAGCGAATTTTTCACATATTTTTTATCGAGTGTATAGGGCGGGCACTCATCCAGCACCATGGC
>JALTDI010000031.1 GCA_027074255.1 Desulfurellales bacterium | reverse complement strand
TCTAAGATTGCACTTCTGAAGCTCCCATTGGAATCAGGTCCAACGGTCCTGAACGTCATTGGAAAACTCAAAATTGCTGAGTGGAGTGTCCCACCCTTTACTGCATCGGGCGAAGAAAAGACAGGATCAGTGTCATTGGTAAGCCATTTTAGATTTTTGGGAAGTTCTGCCGTGGGCTTTTTATGAATTATTGGTGGTTGTACAATGGTTTGCTTCTCTGTCTGCTCTTGTTTGTTTTGTTTTGTCTTGTCTTGTTCGTTTTTGTTGTTACCGCACCCGTTCAAGGCAAAAAATAATAAAAAAACTGCCGATAAAGTAACTATCCTTTTTATAATCATTATTTTCCTTTTTTCTTTTTTGTCAGATAAACCGCCATGAGGCGGATCTGGATACTCTCAGACTGTCTCTCAACAAAAAAATGAAACTCTAATAATTCAAGGTACTTTACAGCGGACATTCCGCTTGAATTGGAAAGAGTTTTAAAAATTAAAAAATTGTAAATAAAGAAATTTTTCTAAAAGGGTAGACATTTTTATTAAAATAGTCAATAATAATATGGTTTATTATTGAAAATCATAAAAGAAGGATCAAATTATGAAAAAAATGGATACCAAAATTAAGCACGTGGATGTTATCCCAATGGTTAAACACTACATGACTGAACTGGGCCTGCACGAACTTTTTGATAAGTATGTACCCAATGATAACGGTTTTGAAATCAAGCCAGCCCAGGTTCTATGCATGATGGTAATGAACATAGTGGTGGCACCTAAACCGTTGTACAAAGTTGATGACTGGTTGATTGAATATATGGATGGCAAGGCAGAAAACATGGATATAGCAGGTAAATACAATGATGATCGCCTGGGACGTTGTCTTCAAGCACTGTTTGGTTCAGATCGCCATAGTTTTATGTCTGAGGCATCGGCAGCAGCCATTAGAGTTCATGATCTGGAAACGAAACGGATTCATAACGACTCTACTACAGTTAGCTTTGCCGGAGCATATAATCATCAAAGTCCAGAAGCAGTTCAACTTAAATTTGGCCATAATAAAGATAATCGACCAGACTATAAGCAGATTGTATTTGGGCTGAATATCACAGAGG
>JALTDI010000030.1 GCA_027074255.1 Desulfurellales bacterium | reverse complement strand
GTTGATATTTTAAGTTTTATACCTTTCTCTGAGAATATCTTTTTTGCACGTCCGGCCACCATATTGGTTAACTCCCCAATGGCATCTGTCGTATCCGCATCGATGCTTATGACCTCCTCGCCTATAAAATTGCTTACGGCTTTTATTGCGGTTTTTCTTGGAAAAGAAAGGGCTATTGAGCCGACAGCTTCTCCGGTTATACCTATTATGCCGCTGACATCATAGGCAACGGTGCTGTTGTCCTTTAATTCCAGCTTTCCCCTCTTTAATTTCATCATCGCAACGGTATCCATAATCTCTTCTGCAGCCGTAATAAACGGGTTAATCAGTTCAACGCTTAATTTTGCCATAATTATTTCTCCTTATATGTGATCTACAACAGCCCTTGTAAATTCTTCGGCTATAAACTTTGTGCAGAAATCATCCACTCCCACATCCTTGGCTTTTTGAAGGTTTGCATTACCCGAAAGTGATGTATTCATTATAACGGGTAAATTTTTAAATCTCTCGTCTTCTTTTATGAGTTTTGTTAGTCTGTAACCGTCCATATTGGGCATCTCAACGTCGGTTATAACTATATCCACAGCTTCTTTTATATTGTTGTTCGTGTTTTTATACAGCTTGTTAAGTTTGTCCCAGGCCTCCTGTCCGTCTGTTGTTTCTATTATATCCTCCGCAAGGGGTGCAACGGCTTTTTTTATTATCTTCCTTGCTGTTGACGAATCATCTGCTATCAGAATCTTGGCCTTTTTTTTGTCTTGACTTGCGTCTATGGCTACTTTTTCTATTCTCTTTATATCTTCTTCGGAAAATATGCCGAGTTCCTCGCAGATGCTCTCAAAATCCAGTATGAGCATAACATGTTCCGGGTCAAGATTAATTGTTCCCACTATTTTATTGCCGTATTGGTGCTTTAAAACCTCACTCGGCGGCTTGACAAATCTCCATGATACTCTTCTTATTCTCTTTGCATCATGGACTATAAAACCCACGGTAATATTGTTGAATATCGTTATTATGATTTTTTTTGTTAGGATATCATCAGGTTCGCTTATATTGAGCCACTTTGAGAGGCTGACTATGGGTATCACATCACCCCTTAGATTGTATATACCCT
>JALTDI010000029.1 GCA_027074255.1 Desulfurellales bacterium | reverse complement strand
CTATCAGGAGATGCTGTCAAAATCAACAAAACAGCAGACAAAAAGATATTCGGTGATATGCTTGTTTTTGCAGATGATATAAATTATGCCTTTGAATTTGTCATGCAGCACAAAGAAACAATAGACTTTTTATTTTATGTAAATTCTAAGGATATGCATCTTACGCTTATAGCAAGACCGGATAGGAAAACACCTGATATAGAAGAAGTTTTTAGTGCCGTAGAAGATACTCAGAAAGATTTTGAAAAAAGAACGGAACAAATCGAATTGGCCAAACATATAAAGTATTGTATGGATAATTCCATATTCGGCATTTTCGAAGCCCCGACCGGAACTGGAAAAAGTCTTGCCTATCTCATTCCCTCAATCCTGTTTGCCAAAAAAAACAACAAAAAAGTTGTAATTTCAACAAACACGATAAATCTTCAAAGACAATTAATAGAAAAAGACCTGCCCGTTCTAAAAAGCATTATGGATTTTAAGGTTGATATAGCTCTCGGAAGGTCGAATTACCTATGCAAAAGAAAAGCAGACAATTTATTCAATAAAGGAGATATATTTCTATTTGAAGAAAAAACATATAAAGAATTAAAGAATTTTTTAGAAAATTCAAAGACCGGGCTGAAATCCGAGCTGTTTGATGAAAAAAAACATATCAGCAGCGGCGTTTGGGACAGTGTAAGCAGCACAAGTTTATCCTGTGCTCATATTAAATGTCCTTACTACAAAAACAGATGTTTCTATTATAGAGCAAAAGCCGAGCTTGACTCTTCCGATATAATCATAGCCAATCACCACATAGTTCTATCGGATTCAATAATGAAAGATGCCGGTGTGCTGCCTCAATACAGTGCTGTTGTTTTTGATGAGGCGCATAATTTGGAGAAAAATGCCACAAGCTATTTTACACAAACCGTTTCCACTGCCGATGTAATGCATCTTCTAAACAGGCTTTATTCAAAGAAGAAAAAGAAAAAAACAGGACTGCTGCTCGATATGTCTGAAAATGAAAAACTATCATCTACCATACAGTTTATAGAACAGGCCAAAGATATTATACACAAAGAGATAGAGTCGATTAAAATGAACGGATTGAATGAAATTATAATGGATGAAAAACAAAAAATAGTTACGGATAAAACCATAAAAACAGTTATGGATATTCTAAAAGAAACCATTCTGCATTTGGAAAGCTGGAAGGAGAATGTGGATATCTCCGCCATTGCCAAATCACTTGATGAAAATGCCAATCTGCTTGAAATATTTTTGGAAACAGACGAGCAGGATTCCATAAAATGGATTAAGAAGACGCAGGCAGGCATAAATTTTAACATAACACCCGTTTCCATTGACGATTCATTACGAAATAACATATACGCAAATTGTGAAAGTGTTATTTTCACATCCGCCACAATATCTATAAACAGAAACTTCGACTTCTTTAAAAAAACGGTAGGAATAAACAAAGCAAAGGAATTTATAGCAAAGAACAATTTTGACTACGGCTCACTAAGTAAACTAATATTGCTGAAAGATATGCCGATGCCGGATTCACCGAAATACACAAGAGCAGTTGCAAAAAGCATAATAGATTTGGCAAATGCTTTAAAAGACAATAATATAGGTGCCCTTATTTTGTTCACATCTTATAGAATGCTTAACGAAACATACGAAAAGGTTTTTGACAAATTGACGGATGCGGGCTTTAATACATTGAAGCAGGGAGATTTCGACAACTTCGAAACTTTGAATACATTCAAAAAAGTTAAAAGCTTTTTGTTTGCAACAAGCAGCTTCTGGGAGGGAATAGACGTAAAAGGCGACGCACTTTCGGTTGTTTTTATTACGAGACTGCCATTTGAGGTTCCAAACACACCCATAGAACAATCGAGATATAATATTATGAAGCAGCAAGGTATAAACGCATTCTTTGAATATTCACTGCCCAAAGCCGTTTTAAAATTCAGGCAGGGCTTCGGACGACTTATAAGGGATAAAAGCGATAAAGGAGTGATAGTCGTTTCGGATTCACGCATAGTAACAAAAAAATACGGCAAGATGTTCATAGATTCACTGCCGAAACCAAGCATGGAGGTTATAAAAAGTGATGAAATCAAAAATTCTGTTTGCAGCTTTTTTGGCAATTGTTAGTTTGTATTCCTGCACTACCTTCAAATCGGTAAAATCAACAAAAAGTATAAACGGGACGTTTACGGCATTCTACAATCAGAAGGAATTTAGCGGCTTTTTCAGCATATCCAGCAGCAAACTTAGATTAGATATTGTCAATGCCTTCGGCTTATCCGTTTACGGCTTGTATGCACAAGACAATAAAGTATTTCTAAAAGATTATCAAAGCGGCAAAGTTTACAAAACACTTAAAGTAAAAGGAGAAGATTTATCTCAATACAAACCTATGATAATCTACACCATGAAAAATTTTCTCGATTTATGCGCAAATACGCCGCACAATATAGAAGTTCTGTCCTGTAAAAAACTGAACGGCAAAAATATACCTACTTCTATAATTTTCAAAACAAACAGCAAGAGATTTAGAATAAACCTACAAAACATAAAATTCAAAAGATTAGGGGGGATAAAGTGAGTCTGCAGACTGTCGCACTATTGGTTTTCTTGATAAATTTGCCTTTTGGATATTTAAGGTCAAACAGTGAGAAATTTTCAAAAAAATGGTTTATGTGGGTTCATGTCCCCATTCCATTTGTTATAACATTAAGGTTAATGTCGGGTCTCGGATTTCAGCTGTACACATTTCCTATTATGATTACGGCTTATTTCTTGGGACAGTTCATAGGAGGAGCCGCCGAAAAGAAATATAAAAAAGTTAAAAATTAAAGCGGGGACCGTATGGAATTGAAATTTATTGAAAAGGAATCGTATCTTATAATATCCATTGAGGGGAAGCTGGATTCGTTCAATGCACAACAAGTATATGCAAAGGTTGAAGAAAAAATAAAAAATTCTAACAGCGATATAATTTTTGATTTATCAAACCTTGAATACATGACATCTGCCGGTCTTCAAGTTCTTTTAATGGCATCAAAAAACAGGAATTCAAAGGGAAAATTAACCTACATATACAAACCTCAGCGCATAGTTGATTATGTACTCAAAGTAACCGGATTCTATGCTTTTTTGAAAAAAATAGACAACATGCCTTTATAAAATATTTAAGAATCATCAGAATAAGATAGGCAATACCAAAATATTGCCTATCAAAGCAATTATTATTTGTAGCGATAGTAGTGTTCGGGAACTAGCTGCGAAATGCTTTTTACAGCATTATCAAGCATAACCATTACTGCTTTTTCCATTGGGGTGTTCTTATATGCCCTGAATGCTCCGCCCAAAGGTACATGGCCTATAAAACCTCCGCCAAGTCCTCCTACGCTAAAGCTCGATGCCTTACCCTCCACTCTTGTAGAATTTATAATTCTTCCAGTCGCAACATCAATAAGTCTTATTGTCGCTGCTATATAAGCGTTCTTAGTGCTCGCGCCAACACCAAAAATTCCGCCTATTATACCTCCTACGCCTCCGCCTACACCGCCTGCTTTAGGCTCAAAAGCAACTATTGCACCCGTCACCAAAATATCGGCTCTTTCCAAATGACCACCTTTGGGACCTTGTTTCTTATTGAAATATTTTCCTTTTTCCCTATCAAGTTCCTTCTGAACGGCATTAAAAGTTTCTCCTCTTTCAAGTACTATAAATCTATTGCTTTTAAACAGAGAATCCACAAGCATATCTTTCATTCCACTGCCTATACCCTCATAACATTTTGCAGCTTCGCATCTGAAATTAGCTACTGCTATACGAGCTTTTGGACCATGATAGCTTGCAACGGCGTTAACATTCTGATTGCCGGATTGAACATTAGTAGATACTCCATTAGTGGCACAACTACTCAAAAAAACCAACCCAATAAACAGCAAAAATAAAATACCAAACTTTTTCATAAAAACCTCCATGATAATATTTAAGTTTTTTTATTATACATAATTCAACAAAAAAATCAATACGCTTTAAAAATCAGATAAAAGAAGAAATTGACATAGAATCCTTTTTTGTGTAATCGCCTTGATACTCTTTATCAAGCAATTCCGATATTTTCTCCATTATAACCTCAGTCGCCTTCTCAAAAATATCATTAAGTTTAGCGCTCTGGGGAGTAAAAGGAATAAAATTCTCTTTTATTTCAAAATCTTTATATAACAAAATCGGTTTTCCGACCCGATATACAATCTCTTTATTTT
>JALTDI010000028.1 GCA_027074255.1 Desulfurellales bacterium | reverse complement strand
TGTTGAGATGAACCTTCATTTTGCAAATGAATATAGTTATAACATTGAAAACAGCAGGCTTGTCATTGAGGATGAATATACCAAAAGAACCATAACAATGGAATTCAGTGATAGTTTTGAAATAGATATAGAAGATATTGTCACGTATTCTTTAAGGGAGAACGGAGTTGATAGTATTAAGCAGGGCGTCTCGCTGAGGTTTGAATTTAAAAACAGCGATATAAAGGGCTGTTTATGTCTCAGGTAAGATACTGTTTAATAAAAGATGCATACGCGATAATAGAGCCCAAAAGGGCAATCAAGCCGTTTAGTTTTAAAATAAAGGAAAATTTTGATACAAAATGCCCCTTTTGCATGGAAAACGAGGACATGATTAAAGTTAAAATATCAAAATTGGGCACATGCAGAGTTGTAGTAAATCAGTTTAATGCATTGGCAATTGAGAGTGAAGCTTCCTCCAAAAGAGAGGGATTTTTTGAGTATATAAACGGTTTTGGCGCACATGAGGTCGTTATAGAGACGCCAACTCATGAAAAAAAAATGTGTGATTACTCTGTTTGTGAGTTTAAAAACTATTTTTTAAGCGTTGCCAACCGTTTTATTGATTTAAAAAAAGATCAGAGAATAAAATATATTCAGTTTTTTAAAAACAGCGGCGCTCTGGCCGGTGCAAGCCTTTTTCATGAGCACTCGCAGATTGTGGCTTTGCCTTTTGTGCCGAATAAGATTGAGCAAGAAACGGCTCGAAATAAAGAATACAAAAAACGCCATTTCAGAACACTCTTGGGAGATGTTATCGATGAAGAGCTGCGGCTGAATAAACGCGTTGTAGCCATAAATGAAGAATTCACTGCTTTTTGTCCCTACGCCAGCCTTTTCCCTTTTGAGGTTATTATTGCTCCGCTGAAAGATATAGAGAGATTTGAAACGCTGTCTAACTATGATGAACTGTCTTCCATCTTTAAAAGAGTTTTTAAGAGCTTATACGCATCGATAGGGTTTTTCTCGTTTAATATATATTTGCATAATATTGACGGCGGCAGGTTTTATTTTGATATAACACCGAGGATTTACCAGATAGGCGGGTTTGAGCTGTCTTTGAATATGTATATAAACCC
>JALTDI010000027.1 GCA_027074255.1 Desulfurellales bacterium | reverse complement strand
GACACAGTCAAACAGATGAATCTCTCTTGAGACTAATTCATAACACCTAAAGATATAATCACACTCTATTTTGGTAAAAGTATTTTGTGCATTACTCTCAAGGTCTTTAATGTGAAGATATATCTTTCCGTCTTTTTGTATGACTTTCACTTCAAACTCTGCAAAGGAGACTGATTGACCGACAGTGAAGTGATTTTTGATAAAACCTTCGATGAAGGAGATAAATGCTGGTATTCTACTTGAATGTAACTGAAAATTGAAAATAGCAGCCGACATTATCGTCTTTTTGTATGTCTTTATTATTTTGTTTGTATCTCGTAGATTTTGCTTTTCTGAGACTTCCTTAACTGTTGTGTAAAACTCTATTTCTTTTCCAAATACTATAGCGTTATCTTCCATCATACTCTTTTTTTACCTCCTTATTTGTTCTAATTTTTTCAATAATTCTTCAGTATTACCAACCAGAACAGAAAAAGTTTTTTCTTCTTGCTTGATTAAGTTTTCTGTATCATTAAGCAGATTATTAAACTTCTTTCTTGCCCTTTCTGCGCCTTTTTTTGTAATAATTCCTCGTTTAAGTGCAGTTTCAAGTTGTTTTGCCCTTTTACTGCGTAGGGCGTCAAGTAGCTTTTCTTTTGAAACTATGAAGTTGTAGCTACTTCTTATCATTTTTTCGAAGATTAAGCCTGTTTTGTCTTGTATGTCGTTGATTTCATTTAAGGTGTTCAAATATTGACCTATTTTGAGCCTTAGTTCATCTATTTCGTGCTCTTTTTCTTTCTTTAAGGCATCGTATTCACCTTCAAGTTTCCATATTTCGTCCTCTATTTCCTGTTTTTTCTGTTCTATTTTCTCGTTTTGAGTTTGCTTGATGTAATTTATTATTAGATACACAGTAAAGCCGAGCAGAATAAATATAGCCAAGCCTACTGCATAGCCGAAATAATGAAAAAAATAGGCAAAAGACAATACAAAAATATCGATGATATTAGAAAAGGTGTGTGTAGTTGCTATTGAATATATACCAAACAAAAGCCAAGTTGCAAGTGCGGTTAAGAGGATACACCAAACCATATATTACTTCTCTTGCTCCATCTGTTTTTTAATCTTTAAATAAGC
>JALTDI010000026.1 GCA_027074255.1 Desulfurellales bacterium | reverse complement strand
GGTTCGCCGCTGCCGGAGAAAGTGACAAAATCTATTTTGCCGACTTTGTCAATGGTTTTTCTAAACTCATTTTCTATCTCTTTGACATCGTAAAAACTCTCTCTTTTTACCGTTAAATTCGTCGTTTTACCCACTTCGCAGTAAATACAGTTATAACTGCACGTCTTAAACGGTATTATATTTATACCGAGACTCAAACCCAGCCTCCTCGACGGCACTGGACCGAAAATAAATCCCAAAGACATATGCTCACCTCACAAAAATTTTATCTACAAATTTTAAAGGAATTTCCTCAAAATACACATTTATTCTTTTACAATTCACCGATGAGATTTCACTCTCAGGCTTATGCTCTACTGAGAAAAATTTCTTTTTTTCTTTGTTTAGGTATTTACAAAAACAGCTCTCTACATAAAAAGGCACTTCAAATTCCCTCGCAAGTAAAGCCAGAGAAAGAGTCCCCGTTTTGTTAAAAAAACTATCATCAAAAATTGCATCAGCTCCTACAAGCACGGCATCGACATCCCTCAAAATCAGAGAATATGCGCTGTCTTCAAATAAAACCGGTTCTATGCCGTTTTGTTTCAACTTCAAGGCAAATTTTTCACCTTCTCTTGCAGGGTGGGATACGGACAAAAATACGTTTTTTGGTTTAATCTCGCATATCGTATCAAACACAATTTGAGAATAAGAGATAGTGGATAAATTTCTTACACCGGACAAATACCTTGCAGTTTCTTCTCTAACCTGATTCAGGGAGGATTCAATCTCGTTTTTTAGCTCATAGACATCCTCTTTTTTGCCGCTTTCTATTGCGTCTATAATCTTAAAACCGATATTTATTACAGCAGCCATTGACGATTGATTTTTTATAATTTCATAAATTAAATTTTTAAGCAAGCTGTGACCAAAAATTTCTATTGCGCAATCCATCATAGATAGCAATATCTGCGTTGAAGATGATACATTATCTAACCTAAGCTTTCTTAATATGTCGAGACAGTCCGTATTTCTATGTGTCATTGTTGGGCTCTACAACAATTTCTTCCCTGCCCTGTATTTCCCTGACATATATCTTTACGTTATTTTTTCGGGAATCTATGACCCTTTTGAGCGTGTC
>JALTDI010000025.1 GCA_027074255.1 Desulfurellales bacterium | reverse complement strand
CCATCATTCAATAATTGAAAAACAAATAAAGTCAGCCACGGTCTTGAAACCTCAATAACATCAGAACAAAATGCTGCATGCTTTCCTCTTTTGATATGAAAAAATCCTAAGTAAGGGTCAAATCCCAACGACATAGACATAGGCACTAAAACGGAATAGTATATGCTGTATGTCAAACTCAAAAGAGCATTAACCGGATCTTTCGGCGGATGATATTGTCTTGTGTCAAATCTAAAATCACTCGGCAGCATATTGTTTCTGAAAAAATCAAACATGGCATAATTCAGGTTGCCGTCAATTCCCAAAGCCTCTTGCAGAGTGTTAAATCTGACATTTTCTATCAAACTTTTGATGTAAACGCTCTTGTTGTATTTCGATTCGTTCAGACCCATAATATACCCAACGTTTTTAGCTTTAATTTTTAAAAGCACCTCTATTGCTTCCAACTTTAGATTTTCATTATTTAAAAGGTTATATTGTGCAAGCCTAACTCTATAATCGCTCGTCAAAGGCTCCGGCAGAACAACGCTTACGGTTTTTCCGAATTGATTCAGCATAAACACAAACTTTCCCTTTGTAGTGGCAAAACGCAAAGTCGGCGTTGTGATATGGACGCCACCGAAAAGAAATATGTGTTCGATAGCCCCTATGGGGATTTTATGAGTGCCGTTCTCATTTGATATAACAACATTATTGTCCTTCCTTGAAACAACGCTGCCGGGCGTGGCTACAAATAATAAACCTCTCATCTTTTTCCCTCCTCACTTATACAAACGTAAAAAAGACCTATTCTTGACATTTGGAATAATTTTTATTTGAGTCTTATTTTAACTGATAATTTTTAATGTATGGAAACTTGTTCGTATAAAATGATGCTTGACTTTTAAGCATTTCTTGTTATATAAAGGATTATACAGTTTAGGCAGAGTTTTATGTTTGTTAAAAACCCTGTCAATAACTACTCTTTTACAAAGCAATATGACAATTTTTTTGTACAAGAGTTTTCCTTGTTTCAACAGCGTTTACAAAGGCTTGATAATAGCATTATCAAGTTTCAACCTTATGGAAACAGGCTTTTTAAAAGGGCTGTTGAAGAATTTCCGTTTTTGAAGGGAATTACGAC
>JALTDI010000024.1 GCA_027074255.1 Desulfurellales bacterium | reverse complement strand
ATAAGAATTGGATTAAACATGGAGTAAGTATTAGTGAGTGCGAACAGATCTTTTTTAATCGACCGCTCGTTGTTAATATCGATTATAAACACTCCGATATTGAGAGCAGATTTTATGCACTGGGTCATACCGATTTAGACAGGGAACTGTTTATTGTTTTCACAATAAGAAACTCAAAAGTGAGGGTCATATCCGCAAGGGATATGAGCAAAAAAGAGAAAAAGCTGTACAAGGAGTTCAAAAATGAAAAAAATTCCAACATTTAAAAACGAAGATGAAGAAAAAGAGTTTTGGGCGAGCCACGACTCTGCCGACTATATAGACTGGAATAAAGCTAAAAAGGTTGTTTTCCCCAATCTAAAACCATCCACAAAAACAATCTCCCTAAGGCTTTCTGAGTCTTTATTGGATGAGCTGAAGTTTTTAGCCAATAAAAAGGATGTTCCCTATCAATCTCTGATGAAAGTATTTCTAACTGAGAAAGTTCAAGAAGAGATTGACAAGATAGTTGAGAAATAAATAAGGCTGGATAATTCACACCTTGTATGTTACTCCCATCAATCCATCATCTGTGTTATTATTCTAATATAGGGTTGATAGGGAAGGTGTGGTCGTTCGCACCTGGAGCGTTTATCCCTGTTAAGGGATAAACAGCTCGATTCGTAGATTGACCCAACCTTCCCTAAGTTTGAACAGTAACTGGGACGCTTCCTAAAAAAGGAAGCTGTCCGTGTACAAGGTAAAACAAGGGAAGACTCCCTATCAGCCATTATAGTCCTTTATTTTGGAAATTTCAAAGGGAGGGTTTTGAAAGATGAAGGATTTATCTTTTCTCGGGGTGGATATATCCAAGGATTCCATAACGGTATATGACGGTAAAAAGCTCTATACATTTCCAAACGAAAGATACTTAGAGAAATTCAAGGAAAGAATATTTAAACGCCTGAATAAGGATAAAACAGTTATAATATACGAACCGACAGGTCCGTATTCTTCGTTTCTGGAAGAGTTTGCAGCAATTGAACAGATAAAGGTTGTAGCAATAAATCCAAGAAAAACACCGTATCTGCTTGAAGTTATGTCACATAGAGCAAAAACAGACAACTCAGATGCAAAGGCTCTTT
>JALTDI010000023.1 GCA_027074255.1 Desulfurellales bacterium | reverse complement strand
TAAGCTTGATCTTGCTGTTGAATGGCATGATATGACTTTTTTGCCTTTTGTTTTTGCCGTTTGGATGGCAAACAGAGATGTTGACGATGAAACCAGACGGCTGTTTATTGCCTCAAAAGAGTGGGGTAAAAATAATATTCATCTTATATGCGAAGATTTCGTCAAAAGTAAGAATATCATTACAAAAGACGAGTGTGAAAAATACCTATCATACAACATATCCTATGATTTGACACAAGAAAAAACAGAGTCCATCAGGCAATTTTTTGAATTTGCTCACCGCTGCGGCGCCGTAGGAAGAAACAATCCTATCTCTTTTATTTGATGGCGCCGACAGGTGCATTGCCTATGAAGTATTTAAGATCGTCATCAGAAAATTCTATACTGCCCCCGATGTATGCGGAGCGGCTTCTTGAATTGAGAATTTCGTTTACGCCTCCTGTAAGACTGAAATGTCTCCAAAATGTATATGAAAGCTGGGCTTTGAGTTGAGCATGATTGTCTCTTATATCGTTGTTGTGATTGAAATCGAACGCATCCATACTCAGTTTTAATTTATTGTTCATCATATGATAATCGGCACCAACGCCGAATGTTGATTCGATAATGCCGCCCCTTAAAGTAAGATTATAATATCTTTTCCCTATTTCTGCGTTAAACCTTATCTTGTTGTTATTGTTTCCGGAGGGGTGGGCGCTGTTTTCATAGTTTTGTTCGCTAACCAAACCTATCCTATAAAACTTGTCGGGCATGGTGTATATATCGGCATTTACATACCCCTTGGAATCACTGTCTCTAAATAGATACTCGCTGCCTGTTGATACTTTGATTAGAATACGGTTGGTTCTTGCAAGATATCTTTTTATATATTTTAGTGTCTCGTCAAGATTGTTGTACACGGAGTCATTGTTAACCAGTTTTCCTATTGTGCCCTTGCCCTTATTTATTTTGCCCGTAATCGCTTTTATATTGCTTGATGCTGAGTTTATGTTGTTGTATAGCGAGCTATTGTTAATCAATTTGCCGAGTGTTCCCTTACCCTGTTTCATTCTGTATGTCATAAAATAAACGTTGTCGAGAGTTTTATTAAGTTTTTCCATTGAGTCTTTCGCATTTTCAATAGCCAATCTTACGTCTTTTCTGTTTTCTTTGACCATTGTCGCAATCAGTTTCATAGATTTGTTAAAATTCTCCATTGCGACCTTTGCCTGGTCGATGGCTATTTTTAAGCTTTTTCTGTTTTCCTGCACAACATCATTCAGATGTTGGCTTAATTCGCTTATTCTCTCTATTGCTTTGGAGATGTTTTCTCTGTTTTGGGTATTAAACACCTTGTTTATATTATTGACAAGTGTCCCTACGCTGGTTGCCGATTCCGTATGCACTATGAAATCACCGTTTTTTAAATACGCCTTTGAATTTCCGAATCTAATCTCCAAAAACTTTTCACCCAACAGGCTTTTGCTCTTGATCAATGCAACGGAATTTTTGGGTATTTTGTATTTTTTGTATATGGCAAGCGAAACAATAGCTTTTCCGTCTTTAAGCGTTATGTTTTTAACAACGCCTATATCCACTCCGGCTACCTTTACTTTGGTGTTCACATCAAGCCCGGAAACATCTCTAAACGGAGCGTAAATTGTATAAACAGGCCTGTGCCTGAGGCTTAACGTCCCCATCTGAGTGGTTAGCCAGCCAAGCAGAATCAAAACGAGAACAACAAAAAGACCCACTATAATTTCAAAATTTTTACTTTTCATATTCATCTCCTGCTATATTATAGGCATTTAAAAAGTTTTTAACAAGGGTATTGTTTGAATGTAAAAAAGATTTTTTATCACCGAATTCAATGATTTTACCCTTATCCAATAGTCCTATATTGTCCGCTATCTTAAATGTCAGAGAAAGGTCGTGGCTAATTACAAAACATGTTGTTGAGAGTTCATTTTGCATATTTTTTATCAAATGAGCAATAGCCATTGAGGATACGGGGTCCAAACCTGTTGTGGGTTCGTCAAAAAAGACAATTTCGGGTTTTGTTATAATAGCCCTTGCCAGACCGACCCTTTTTTTCATACCGCCGGATAATTCCGAGGGCATTTTGTCGTATATTTCATCCAAGCCGACGAGTCCAAGTGTTTTTTTAACCTCTTCTTTTATTTTTTGTCTGTTTTTTATAATTTTTCTTTCAATGATAGGGAAGGCGACATTTTCAAAAACACTCAGCGAGTCAAACAGTGCGGCATCCTGGAATAAAACGCCTAACTTTATTCTTATTTTATTCAGTTCCTTCTCATTTAGCTTTGTCATGTCTTTCTCGTTGTATAATATTTTACCGTCATCCGGTTCAAGCAGTCTGATAATGTTTTTCAATAAAACACTTTTGCCTGTTCCGCTTTTACCGATGATTACGGTTATTTTACCGTCTTCTATATTCAGATTGACACCGTCAAGAACAACTTGACTATCGAAGCTCTTTTTCAAATTTTCTATCTTAATCATAATCAAAACAGCAGTGCGGTTAAGAAATAGTCCGCTACAAGCACGGAAATGCTTGCCGCAACGACAGCTTTTGTTGTGGATATACCGACGCCCTTTGCTCCTCCGTCTGTGTTCATGCCCATATAGCAGCCTATTAGTGAAACTATAAAACCAAAAACAGCAGCCTTTATAAGGCCGTAAGTCAAATCACTCATACTTATGTAAACCTGTATATTTTTTATATAAGCTGTGGGGTTTAAGTGCAGTATGTTTACACCAACAAGATAGCCTCCTATATTGCCTACGGCGTTTGATATTACAACAAGAGCAGGAAGCATAACTGTCATTGCTATGACTCTCGGGGCAACAAGAAAATTAGTAGGGTTAACAGCCATTACCTCCAAAGCGTCTATCTGCTGTGTAACCTTCATTGTTCCTATCTCGGCCGCCATTGCAGATACATTACGTGCAACTATCATAAGGGCAGTCAAAACAGGAGCAAGTTCTCTGCCCAAGGATACGGCAACTGTGTATCCTATCATATCCTCAGCCCCGAATTTGTGAAATCCGTGATAAATCTGCAATGCCTCTACCATCCCCACAAAAACGGAGGTTAAAAAAACAATCAGAGTCGATTTAACCCCGACATAATACATTTGTTCGAATGTTTTGCGTATTCTTACAGGGCCGCTGAAAATAGAAATAATAAAATTAAACAGAAGCTTTACTATCCCGCCTGTTGATTGAAGAAAGTTTAAAACTCCCTCGCCAATAGCTTCAAGGAATAACAGCATAATTAATCCGTATAAGTCCTATTTACTCTGATGCTTTTTCCTATGTTTGTCAATATTTCGTAGTTTATCGTACTACTTAAATCGGCCAAATTGCTTATTGTTATTGATTCACTTTTCGATTTGCCCACGATAGTCACCTCATCTGAAATATCGGCTTTTACATTCGTTATGTCGCACATAAACATATCCATACATATAGTCCCTATGCTTCTGCATCTTTGTCCGTTTATCAAACACTCCATTTTATTGGATAAATTTCTAAACAGTCCATCTGCGTAACCAAAAGCCACTACGCCCACTCTCATATCGCAAGGTGCTGTGAATGTTCGCCCGTAGCTTATTCCCTCTCCTCTTTTTAAAGTGTGAATATTTACCAATTGGGATTTTATCTCTAAAACGGGTTTTAAGTCAAGGACTTTCTTTAAATCAGCCGAAGGATAGCACCCATACAATATCAGTCCCGGTCTTATGCAGTTGTGATATGTTTCCTTATACTGCAAAACAGCTCCCGAGTTGGCTATGTGCTTATAGCCTATCTCAAAGCCTTCTGTTTCCATAAAGTTTACTATTTTTCCGAATCGGTTGTTTTGTGTTAGTGTCCATTGTCTGTCCTTTTCCGAGTCGCTGAAATGGCTCATAATGCCTTCTATTTTTACATACTGTTTCTCGGCTTTACATAACGAAACGGCCTTTTCAACATCTTCCTCTCTTATTCCGAGCCTTGCCATACCCGTATCGAATTTTAGATGGATGCCAATCCTTTTATTGTGCTTTTTAGCATAATTGACAACATTGTTAAGCAGAAACAAGTTATGCACAACAGGCGTAATATTAAACTCCTCCGTCATTTCCATATCAAAGGAGTCGAGGCAGCTCATAGCCAAAATATTGGCAGTTATGCCGTTTTTTCTTAAAATAGCCCCTTCTTTTATGTGGGCTACTCCGAGATATGCAACATTTTTGTAATCCTGAAGCTCTCTTGCTATTCTTATCATGCCGTGCCCGTAGCCGTCCGCCTTAATTAC
>JALTDI010000022.1 GCA_027074255.1 Desulfurellales bacterium | reverse complement strand
GTGTATCCACAATTTGAAGTGTAATCTGTCTTTCCAAGTTGCGCATTTCTTCTTCTCCGATAAGCTTTTCTTTTTCATTGTATTCGTCGGTGAGTTCTTTTACGATGCCACCGATAAGATTGTCGCGTTTTTTGGTTTTTGACAATTCCTCTGTATCTATTTTAAAGGCTTTATTGAAAATTCTCTTTGTTTCTCTATCAAAATGCTCCGTATCCCAATTTGTCGGATCAACATTCTCAGGCAGATATGTATAGGCCAAATCAAAGACAATGGATTCTATATAACTTAAAATGTCTTCTTTTAAGTCTTTTCCTTTTAAAATACTGTGCCTTTGTTCATAAATCACGGTTCTCTGTTTGTTCATTACGTCGTCGTATTCAAGAAGGTTTTTCCTCATATCAAAGTTGTAGGCTTCGACCTTTTTCTGTGCGTTTTCTATGGCTTTTGTAATCATTTTATTCTCAATGGCCTCTCCCTCTTCAACGCCGAGTTTGTTCATAAGAAATTGAATTCTCTCCGATCCGAAAATTCTTAAAAGGTCATCTTCCAAAGATAAAAAGAATCTTGATGCGCCTGGGTCTCCCTGCCTGCCTGCCCTTCCTCTTAGCTGGTTATCAACCCTTCTTGACTCGTGCCGCTCCGTGCCGAGAATAAAAAGCCCGCCGAGCTGTTTTGTCTCATCGGTTAATTTTATATCGACGCCCCTTCCAGCCATATTTGTAGCTATGGTTATTCTTCCTTTCTCACCCGCGTGAGCTATGATTTCTGCCTCTTTCTCGTGGTGTTTGGCGTTTAAAACCGAATGGGGTATTCTTCTTTTAATCAGCGATTTATGCAGTTCCTCGGATTTTTCCACGCTCGTAGTTCCTACCAGCACAGGCTGTCCTTTTTTATATCTTTCCACTAATTCGTTCACTATCGCATTAACCTTCTCCCTATGCGATTTAAACACAAGGTCGTTGTAGTCCATTCTCTGAACGGGCACATTTGTAGGTATCTCCACAACGTCAAGGTTATATATTTCTTTAAATTCTCTTGCCTCTGTCACAGCCGTTCCCGTCATTCCGGCGAGTTTTTTATACATTCTAAAATAGTTCTGAAACGTTATAGATGCCAGCGTCTGGG
>JALTDI010000021.1 GCA_027074255.1 Desulfurellales bacterium | reverse complement strand
ATGTTGAAATGGTTGTAACTCTGATTGCTCCTATAGCACTTGAAAAAGAAACGAGATTTGCTATAAGAGAAGGCGGAAGAACTGTCGGTGCCGGTGTAGTCACTGAGATAATAGAGTAAGAGGGGAAAAGTCGTTATGCGAGAATTGGTAACCCTGGCTTGTAGCGAGTGTAAAAGAAAAAATTACACCAGTACGAGGGATAAAAAGAAAACAAAGGACAAATTGGAAGTAAGGAAATATTGTCCGTTTTGTAAAAAACATACTTTACATAAAGAGGTGAAATAGGCCAGTAGCTCCAATTGGTAGAGCGGCGGTCTCCAAAACCGTTTGTTGGGGGTTCGAGTCCTCCCTGGCCTGCCAAAATTATTATGATGAAAAAGATTTTAGGTTTCTTAGAAGAGGTTAAATTAGAGTTTAAAAAGGTTGTTTGGACTGGTAAGAAAGAGGTTACAACAGCTACGATATCGGTTTTGGGATTCACGATTATTGTTGCCGTTATTCTCAGCTTGCTTGATTATTTTCTCTCTATTGGTCTCCAATCTTTGTTTAAGTAACTATATTAAGGATAATAATGAGCGATTTTAAGTGGTATGCCATTCATACTCAGGTAGGATATGAAGAAAAGGTTAAATCTATGCTTAGAAATAACATAGACAATGCAGGACTAAGTGACGATGTAGAGGATATTTTTGTCCCTTTTGAAGAGGTTATAGAGATAAAAAAGAACAACAAAAAGGAGACTGTCAGAAAATGCCTCTATCCGAGCTATGTTTTTCTTAAAGCGAGGATGAGTGATAAGTTATTCAATGTTGTTAAAAGGATGTCCTTTGTTTCAGGCTTTGTGGGATATAAAAATCAGCCTGTCGCCCTTGAAGATAAGGAAGTTGAAGATATTTTCAAAAAGATAGAAACGTCTAAGGAGTCTCCGAGACTATCCGTTTCGTTTGAAATAGGTGAGAGTGTCAGGGTTTTGGATGGTCCTTTTGCGAATTTTACGGGAAGTGTTGAGGATGTTGATATAGACAAAGGGAGGCTAAGGATTTTGATAAGTATTTTCGGAAGATCAACCCCTGTTGAACTAAACTATAATCAAGTGGAAAAAGTAGAAGAATAAGGAGTTTTGTAAATGGCTAAAGAAGTTATGGCGCAAATCAAGCTTCAAATAGAGGCCGGTAAGGCTTCTCCGGCGCCGCCTGTCGGTCCGGCTTTGGGTCAGCACGGTGTTAATATCATGGATTTTGTTAAAAAATTCAATGACACAACAAAAGACAAAAACGATATAATACCTGTTATTATAACGGTGTATAAAGACAGATCGTTTAGTTTTATAACCAAAACACCGCCTGCAAGTTCCCTGATAAAAAAGGCTTTGAAATTAGAAAAGGGTTCAAGTGACGCTGCAAGACAAAAAGTAGGCAAATTGTCCAAAGACAAGTTGGAGGAAATAGCCAAAATAAAGCTGCCTGATTTGAATACCAGCGACATTAGGGCAGCAATGAAAATTATAGCCGGAACGGCGGTCAATATGGGAGTTGAAGTCGAAGAATTTTAAGGATATATTTACCACACACGTTTTACAGTGATTGTGGGAGCCAAAAGGAGTGATGTCATGGCGAAAAAAGGTAAAAGGTATTTGGAGGCTTTGAAGAAGTATGATTCTTTAAAAGAGTATCCTCTTGACGAAGCCTTATCCGTGCTGAAAGATATAGCTTATGCTAAATATGATGAAACAGTTGAAGTTCATATGAGGCTGGGAGTGGATCCAAAACATTCCGATCAAATTGTTAGGGGTTCTGTTTCTCTCCCGAAAGGCACGGGCAAAACGGTAAGGGTTTTGGTTTTTGCAAAAGGCGAAAAGGTTAAAGAAGCCGAAGACGCCGGAGCGGATTATGTAGGAGCCGATGATTTGGCTCAAAAGATTGCAAAAGAGGGATGGCTTGATTTTGACAAAGTTATAGCTACACCCGATATGATGGGTGTTGTGGGTAAGCTGGGAAAGATTCTAGGTCCAAGAGGCTTAATGCCTAATCCGAAGATAGGCACGGTTACTTTTGATGTGGGAGATGCCGTTAAAAGGTCAAAGGCCGGTGAAATAGAGTTTAGGGTTGATAAAACGGCAAATATACATGCGGGTGTCGGAAAAAAATCTTTTGAAAATGAGGCTTTGAAAGAGAATATAGTAGTTTTGTATGATGCTATAATGAAAGCCAAACCGGCATCAAGTAAGGGTAAATATATAAAATCCATGTATCTTGCAACGACGCATTCTCCAAGTGTTAGGGTCAGTGTACAATCAATATAGTTTGACATATAAAAATTTAAGAGGTCAAAGACTGCGGGTAGCCTTCGGCTTTAAAGTTTAAGCCTGCACGAGATTTTTGTTTTTGACCCGCCTATGGAAAGGAGGGATGTATTGAGAAGAGAGAAAAAGTTAGAACTGTCTAAAAGGCTTTCCGAACAACTTCAGGATGTTGTTTCCATGATAGTTGTTGATTATTCCGGATTGAGCGTTGAGCAGATGGAAGATATCAGAAATGCCGTTAAGGAATCTGGGTCAACATTTAATGTTATCAAGAACAGCGTAGTAGAGAAAGCCGTAGCAGGCAGTAAGTGGGAGTCTTTGAAAGAGCAACTCAAAGGACCGAACGCTTTTGCATTTAGTTTCGATGATCCTGCCGTTTTAGCCAAACTTATAGTAGCAAAAGAAAAAGAGCATAAAAAGTTGGAAATCAAGTTCGGTTCATTAAACGGACATGTTATCGATGCTAAACAAATCGCTGCTTTGAGCAAGCTTCCGTCTAAGGATGTCATGATTGCTCAGCTGCTTGCGACTATGCAAGCTCCTGTGTCGGGCTTTGTCAATGTTTTGGCAGGCAATATAAGAAAATTTATGTATGTTTTAAAAGCTATTGAAGAAAAAAAAGGAAAAGAATAAATAGGGGGTTGAAAGAATGGCTGATATTACGAAAGAAGATGTTATTGCATTCATAGAGAATATGACGGTTGTTGATTTGGCGGAGTTTGTTAAAGAGTTGGAAGATAAATTCGGTGTGTCTGCTGCTGCACCCGCCGCTGCTGTAGCCGCTGCACCTGTTGCTGCCGAAGCAGCCGAAGAGAAAGAACAGACAGAGTTTGATGTTGTTTTAAATAAGGCCGGAGATAAAAAGATTCAGGTCATTAAAACCGTTAGAGAGATTACGGGACTCGGACTGAAAGAGGCCAAGGCATTGGTTGATGCAGCACCAAAGGCGGTAAAAGAAAAGGTCAGCAAGGAGGAGGCTGAATCTATCAAAGCTAAGTTGGATGAGGCCGGAGCAGAAGTAGAAGTTAAATAATTTTGTATAGGATTTACAGCGGGAAAGGGGATAATAATGCCCCTTTCCCTTTTTTGCGTATTTTTAATAAACAAAATAAAACACAAAACGAGGTGAATAATGGCTAAACCTCTTAAGTTGGATTATAGGCTGCGTGTTGATTTCAGTAAGATGGAAAAGGTTTTGGATATACCTGATTTGCTTAGGCTTAACATAGATTCTTTTGAACAATTTTTAAGTAAAGATAGTGAAATAGAAAAAAATCTCGGTAATGCTTTTAATTCCGTTTTTCCCATAGATGATGTGCACGGCAGATTGAAATTAGAGCTTTTGGATTGGGATATTAGAGAGCCTAAGTGCGACGCAGAAGAGTGTAAATTAAAAAGTCTTTCATATACCGGCAATTTAACAATGAGAGTCAGGCTGACATCATGGAATGTGGACGATGTAACAGGTGAAAAACTGAGTGTGAATGAGGTTAAGGAGCAGGATATATATGTAGGAGAAATTCCTTTGATAACCGATTCCGGCAGCTTTGTGATAAATGGAGTGGAAAGGAATATAGTTGGTCAGCTCCACAGGTCTCCGGGTGTTATATTTAAGAAAATATCCGAGTTTGCGGGGAGAGGGCAGTTTTACGGACAGATAATACCCGAACGCGGCAGCTGGGTTGAGTTTGAAACAGATACAAAAGAGGTTTTATACACGAGGATAGACAGAAAAAAGAAGTTCCCAACCACTATTTTGCTGCAGGCTTTGGGATATAATGAAAGTGAAATCTTAAAGATGTTTCACAACAACGTACATATTAAAATAGCTGATTCAACGTTGTATGCCAAAACTGACGGCGATATTGCGGGATTTAGGCTGGATAGGGATATTGCTGCCGGTGATACTGTTTTTCAAAAAGATAAAAAAATAACAAGAAGAATTTTAAATGCCCTAAAAGAAAATAACATTGAGTATGTTCCCATAAAAGAAAGCGAC
>JALTDI010000020.1 GCA_027074255.1 Desulfurellales bacterium | reverse complement strand
ACTATGAGGCATTCTTTTTAATTCAACAAACCATTTAGGTTGCAAAGATTGATGTTTTTTATACAATTGGCTTGTTATGATTAAGGAAAAGCTGGCAGATGTACAGTCGATGAGGGACAATAGAAACATATCCATAGATAAGGTAGGTGTAAGAGGCGTCAGATATCCGATATCCCTCCTCGATAGGTCAAAAAAAAGACAGCACACGATAGCCGATATAAACATGTATGTGCTTCTGCCGAGCAGTTTCAAAGGAACGCATATGAGCCGTTTCATAGAGATATTGAATGAAAACAAAGACTGTATAGATATAAGAAACATAGACAAAATTATAAGCCTGATGAGAAAAAAACTAAACGCAAAAAAAGCTTATATTGAACTCAATTTTACTTACTTTATAGAAAAAAAAGCTCCGGTGAGTAAGATAAAATCTTTAATGAGCTATGACTGCAAGGTCGAGGCTTTGGGTGATGAACATCATAAAACAACAATCCTGAGCGTTACCGTTCCGATAACAAGCCTTTGCCCCTGCTCAAAAGAAATAAGTGAATACGGAGCTCACAATCAAAGAGGCAAAACCGTTGTTTCTGTGGAGTTCGGCAGTATGGTATGGATAGAAGAAATTGTAAAGATAGCGGAAAGTTCCGCAAGCTGCGAAATATACTCCCTCCTTAAAAGACCCGATGAGAAATATGTAACCGAAAAAGCCTATAATAATCCCGTTTTTGTCGAGGATATAGCAAGAAATATAGCCATAAAACTGCAAAAAGACAAAAGAATAAAGCACTTTTCCATAGAAGTTGAAAATTTTGAAAGCATTCACAACCACAACGCTTATGCTTTTATTGCAAGATAGTGTTGACTTTATAAAAAAAGGATTATAGTATTGCCGAGATAGGTTATGATTAACCTATATTTTATTTTTTCAGGAGGTATTTAATGAAGCTTCACGAATATCAAGCCAAAGAGGTGCTGGCAAGCTACGGTGTCCCCGTACCGGAAGGAAGAGTAACCCACTTTCCTTATGATGCCTGGATGGTTTCTATGGAGCTGGGATTGCCCGTCGTATTGAAAGCACAGGTTCTGACCGGAGGAAGAGGAAAGGCCGGCGGTGTTAAGCTCGCAAAAACGTCGGATGAGGCAAGAGACATTGCACAGGAACTATTTGGGAAAAAACTTGTAACAAAACAGACAGGCTCACAAGGTTTTACAATAAGAAAACTGCTTGTTGAAAAAGCAGCCGATATAGATAGGGAGCTGTATTTCTCCATTGTAGTTGATAGAACAACTTCCAGGCCAACGGTTATTGCATCCAAAAGAGGCGGAATGAGTATTGAAGAGGTTGCGGAAAAATACCCCGAAGACATTATCAAAATTCCGATAGATCCGGCGGCTGGATTTTTACCCTACCAAATCAGAAGGCTCAAATACGATCTTGAACTAACAGCTCAGGAAAAAGAGGCTGCAAAGATTTTTGCCGCACTCTATAAGGCGTTTTATGAAAAAGACTGCACACTATTGGAGTTAAACCCGCTTGTTGTTCTAAAATCGGGACATCTGTTGGCTGTCGACGCTAAAATGGACATAGACGAAAATGCACTTTATAGAAGAAAAGATATATCCAAAATGAGGGATTTAACAGAATCCGACCCCGATGAGCTTGAAGCAAGATTCACCGGGTTGAATTTCATAAAACTCCCCGGTAATATAGGATGTATGGTAAACGGAGCAGGCCTTGCAATGACAACAATGGACGTAATAAAACTGGCTGGTGGAGAACCTGCAAACTTCCTTGACGTTGGAGGTGAAGCCACGCCGGAAACCATTTCCAAGGGATTTGAAATAATAACGAGAGACCCCAAGGTTAAAGCCATATTCATCAACATATTCGGCGGAATAGTTAGATGCGATAAGGTTGCAAACGGCATTATTCAGGCACTAAAGACGGTAAAGGTAAAAATACCCGTAGTAATTAGGCTAACCGGGATGAACAAAGAAGAGGGTATGGAAATATTGAAAAAGGCGCCGATGAAATTCTACATAGCTCAGGATTTGAGGGATGCGGCAGAAATGGTATCAGAATTGTCAAACGATAAGCATAGTGCCACAGAGAAAAAATCCACCGAAAAAGAGAATACAAAAGCGGAAAAGAAGGAGAAATAGATGGCTGTTTGTGTGTATAGAACAAGTAAGATAGTTGTTCAGGGAATTACGGGAAAAGAGGGAAGATATCATGCTCTTGCCTGCAGGGATTACGGCTCAAAGATTGTCGCGGGAGTAACACCGGGTAAAGGGGGGATGGATGTTGATGGTATTCCAGTTTACAATACTATGGAAGAGGCCGTGCAGCATGCTCACCCGAATGTAAGTTTGATTTTTGTCCCGCCTCCATTTGCAGCTGATGCCATAATGGAAGCTGTAGGAAGCGGTATTAAAACAATTGTCTGCATAACAGAGGGTATCCCCGAGCTGGATATGGTGAAGGTAAAAAGAGTAATTGAAAAAGAGGGTGTGACGCTTATTGGACCAAACTGCCCCGGAATTATAACACCCGGCGCTACAAAAATAGGCATAATGCCCGGTCATATCTTCAAAAGAGGCAGCGTCGGCATCATATCAAGAAGCGGTACGCTTCTTTATGAAACCGCCGACCAAATTACAAAAGCCGGATTGGGTCAATCGACCTGTGTAGGAATAGGCGGCGACCCGATAGTGGGAACAGACTACATATATTGGCTGAGACAGTTTGAGGCTGATCCTGAAACAGAAGCCGTTATGATGGTCGGAGAAATCGGCGGCAATGCCGAAGAAAAGGCTGCTGAATTCGTTCAGAAAGAAATGAAAAAACCGGTATTTGCGTTCATAGCAGGCAAAACGGCACCTCCGGGAAGAAGAATGGGGCATGCCGGTGCTATTATTATGGGAAAAAGCGGAACAGCGGAATATAAGTATGAGGTTTTGTCGGCCGCAGGCGTTCATACGATAGAAAACCCCGGTTATATAGGTGAAGTTATATACAAAACACTGAAATCGGAATACGATATATAAAAATCACTCCCTTTTAACTTAGCCGAAGGCGCAGGCAAAAACCTGCGCCTTTTTTATTTGATTTTTACTTTGCTTTAAAGTAAATTTTTATTAATGTTGAATTCTTCTACTGTTAAACGAATCTACGCCGTATATAAGCTCTTGATATTTCTAATCACATATATAATATTTCTACACACCAAATACAGTTTTACAAGCTACTATAATGCAGTATTCTTTACATACTTCCTGGATGCAACACTTTTTTTTATTAATGAAAACAAATATTTTAAAACTGTGTCTCTTGCTGTGGATATAGTGTTTATTTACTTTATTGCAAAGCTTTTATCAATAGAGGAAATGGTTATTTTCTCGGTCATTCCTCTTTTTTTCTCGTTTCTCATTATAGACGACGCATTATCCGTATCCTTGTTCATCGTCAGTTTTGTGGTTGTATTCTTCTACTCTGATATTAATATTATCTTTGCTCTCATCTCATATGCAGCTGCATTCGTTTCGTCTTACCTTGTAAATCAATCTATAAAACAAAAAGCTCTGATAAAAAAACAAAGAGAGTTTGATAAGGAATTTAAAGAAAAGATTCTCATAGCAAAGCGCCTTTCTCTGGAGTTTGCCCACGAGATAAGGAACCCTCTTATGGGCATATCGGGCGCCATTGAAATACTAAAAAAAACCCAGGACGAAAAGGTAAGAAAAAGAATGATCAACATAGCTCAACAAGAAATCGAAAGAGCCAACAACCTGACAAAAGATTTTTTGAATTTAGAGAAGCCTTATGCGCTGAGTAAAAATAGGCTTGATATGTGTATATTTATCGGTAAATTCGCCTCTGAGAATAAAGGGCTCATCGATATCACCGTCCGGTGTAAGGAAAAGCCGATACCTTTTGTCGGTGATAAAGAAATGATTAGAAGAATGCTTGGCAATCTTATGAGAAACTCCATGGAAGCAGGCGCAAGCAGTATAAATATTGAGGTATCAAATGATAAAAATTATGTTATACTTATCTTTGAGGACAACGGAACCGGAATTGATTTGACAAATCTTGATGCGGATAAAATATTTTTGCCTTTTTTTACCACTAAGGAACAGGGAAGCGGGCTCGGACTTGCAATATGCAAACAGATTGCTGAAAGCCATTCGGGCTCTATTAATATATACAAACAAAACTCATTTATAATAAAATTAAAGGGGCTTGATAATGTCTTATGAATCCATACTCATAATAGACGATGAAAAAAGCATTAGAGACGTATTGAAAAGTTACCTTGAATCGGCGGGATACGAAGTATTCACTGCCGAAAAATT
>JALTDI010000019.1 GCA_027074255.1 Desulfurellales bacterium | reverse complement strand
ACGTTTTTAATTGTTTTAATCCACTGGGATTTTTCATAGTCCAAAACTCTGTCCACAAGAAGAAACGGATAACGATGCGGCAGTATTTTTTTAATCTCTTCTATATCCATTGTTTTCATTTCTTTTCCAACTCCTCAATCTTTTTTTCCAACTCAATAATTCTTTTATACATATTGCTGAGTTTTGGTGTTACGGCGGTATTTCTTAGCCATTTGGAATGTTCATAAATAGGAATTCCGCTGTAAACGCCGGGTTTTCTTATAGTTGTTCCGACACCTGATTTTGCCGTTATAATCACACCGTCGGGTATTTTTATGTGGCCTGCTATGCCGCTTTGACCAGCCAGAATGACATTTTTGCCTATCTTAGTGGAGCCCGATATGCCGCTTTGGGCTATCACTATGGTGTTTTCTCCTATTTCCACATTATGCGCAATTTGAACGAGATTGTCTATCTTAGCGCCCTTTTTAATCACCGTACTATCAAGGGCAGCTCTGTCTATGGTGACGTTTGCACCTATTTCAACAAAATCCTCTATAATCACATTGCCTATCTGAGGAATTTTAATATGATTTCCCTCTTTGTCGTGTGCATATCCGAAGCCGTCGCTGCCTATAACGCTGCCGGCATGGATTATTACGCTGCTGCCGATTACGCTTTTTTCTCTTATTGTAACCGAGGGGTAGAGAAGACAATTATCCCCTATCACACTGTCTTCACCTATATAAACAAACGGCATTATAGTAGTATTTTTTCCGATTATTACACCGTCTTCTATAACAACGAAATCGTCTATATGGCAGCTTTTATCGATAGAGACATTCTCTCCAATGGATGCTTTTTCGCTTGTGTATGGTTTTTTAGGCTTAAATCCGAACATCATCTGCACAACCTTTGCAAAGCACAGGTAAGCATCGTCACAGATTATAAAATTTTTGTCATATTTGGAGGTATCTATTGAATTGTCAATAATTATACATCCTGCTTTGGTTGAGGAGAGAAATTTTTCGTATTTTTTGTTTGATAAAAACGTTAAATCCGAGTTGCCGGCCTTTTCTATGGAATTTAAGCCGGTTATCTCAGTATCTTTCTCCCCTTTTATTTTTGCCTGTAAAAATTCGGATATTTCTTTAATTTTCAAGTA
>JALTDI010000018.1 GCA_027074255.1 Desulfurellales bacterium | reverse complement strand
AAGAGACTCGTAGATTTCTTTTGGATTATCTTGTCTTTGTCCACTGCCAACTATTTCTCCACCAAAAGAATTGCTAGTTAGCGGCAAAAACAGCAAATCCGCATTTATAGTTTTTTCTTTGTTGATAGGCAGTGGTTTCTGGTAAAACGGTACAGTATCTCTATCAAAGTAGGTTAGCCAGACCGGAGTTTTTACTTGTAATAATTTTAATAATTCAATCTCTCCTTTGCTTGTCAAAAATCTCCCATATCTATTTATTTTCAATATCTCTCTTCCATTTTTTTTATTTTTTCGTAATAATTCAATCGCTTTGTCAAACGATATCTTGGAAAAATTTTTAGAATTGATTATATTTTCCAATGTTGATTTTGTTATCTCCGGATTTTCACTCATCCTTTTAATTATGTGTGGCATCATTAACAATGCTTCAGATAATATTTTTATGTAATTTTCTACGATAGGTATAAGATTATTTAAAGATCCTATCATTTCCATCTCGCTGTGGAAAAACTGGTTTAAATGGCGTTCATCAGGATCTTCTCCCCGCATAGAAGGAAGATAACAATATAGAGCCTTTAATTTTTTTGATAAAAGCGGCTCAAATCCAAACTGTGAAGAGTCTGTAAGGTAGGTATGTAGATTGCCAAATTTGATGTCAATAGGCTCCGAGTCTGAACCAGGGCTAATTGGTGAAGAAATACTATTAGTCATCATAAATAAATCTACATTCTTCGCCCCTACAATAGAAGAGAAATAAAAATCAGAAACTCTTTTAATATAATGTCTTAATATCACTAAAGCATAATAGTAACTAGAGTTGCTTAGTTGTTTGTAGTATTTTTTTGGCTTAAATTTGGGTCGTTCAAAGGACGATTTTTCGATTTTAGAAATAATTAAATCGTCTTTTTTAATATTTTCTTGTATAGTTAAAGGAATCAATTTATTCGTCATAGACTGTATGTCAAAAGAAAGGTTAGATTGCACTTGCGTGCATATAATTATATCTATCAAGATTAAGTTTTTATTTTCGTCCAATCGCCAGCAAAGTATTACCTCGTGCCGATAAGCTAGAATTAAAACATTCTTTATATTCTATTTTTAATATATGATTAAATGTCTCTTTGTTTTTTAGCATATTTTTATAATAATGACTTTCTCCTGTAAGATATGTTTCTTCAATACTAGGATAAATAAAATTGGGAAACCCTATTACTTCAATATTCTTAAAACCAGTTTTTCTAAAAAGTAACTATATCTCACTAGGCGTAAAACAGTGAATATAGGGCATTTTCTTGTTAAAACGAACGCTTGACAAATCACTTATTTTTTCAAGATCAGAGCCGCGATTAGTAGCTATATCAAAGAAATATGCATGATACTTGTTTGAGACGATACAGGCATATAAGCCATTATTTTTTAGTTTTTTGTAAATTTCCAATAAAGCCTTGAAGGGTTTTTCGGTAAAACTTAAAACATTGTAAAAAGATATAATAATATCATAAAAATTATTCTTGTATCCTGAGAGATTTTCTATATTACCAAGATGTGTTTTCATCTCTGTGGTTATTCTTTTTTGATTTATTTTATCCTTGGCCTTTTCCAACATTAATGGAGTTATGTCAATAAGCTCAAATTGTGTTTTCACTTTTTTTCTCTTAAATAAATTATATAAAATTAAAGACCATCTTCCTGTCCCGGCGCCCGCATCCATTATTTGAAGCTTCTTACTTTTCGAAAATCTATCTACAATTTTTTTATTTATAATCTTCTCCAGTAATCGATCTGATAAATTCCAATATGATTGTTTGTCAACAAGATCATATTGGTCCGCTTTTCGAGAAAAATAAGAAATTACTTTTTTATAATAATTGTTTTCCATAATACCAACACAATAGCTGTTTTCTTCGTTTATTCTTATAGTTTACTATAATAATAATAAAATATCAAATAAAAGCACTCTTGATAGAGTGCTTTTGATTAGTTAAATATGTAATTAGGAGACATTGCTGATTTTCAGAAAGGTATCTATCTTGGGATAAATTTTCTCCTCCTTACCATTTCGCCATTTAAGTGTAACATTTTGATTGTTTGCTTCACGGTGGCCTATCACTAACTTAAAAGGTATTCCGTAAAAATCGGCTAAAATTGCCTTTTCTTTTAGTGTTTTACCAGTACGGTCGTCAAACAGCGGCTTTGCACCGATTGCTAGCAATTTTTTATAACATTCTTCAGCTAACTTCCGTTGCTGTATTTCATTGGGCTCAAGAAGGATTATTGCACTATCAAAAGGACGCATTGATTTAGGAAATGCAATTCCCAAGTTGTCGCGGTGCTGTTCGATGACAGCATGCACGCAACGCTGTATGCCAAACCCGTAAGTGCCGATATGCGAGTTCATGATGTTATTCTCTGCTCCATTAAACTTCGGTCCGTTATGGTTAAAGAGAAAATACATAGCGACACTTGATGCCGGTTTCCCGTCACGTTGATAACGGTCTGGATTTCGAGCTATATTTGTTTCTCCTTCGCTACACTCCACAAGATACTCAACATAACAGCCATGGTGTTTCTCTACGCGCACGGCATGGATTTCCATCCTATGGAAGACCTCTTTGACGACTTTCTCAAAAACAGTGGCTGATTCGTGCAACATTTGCTTGCTTGCATCAATGCTGATCATATCGCACATTAAGAATTCTTTGCTACGAAGGATACCTTTCGGTTTCTTAATGTTCCTAAACTTATCAGCTATCTGAAAGATTCTTATTGGCAGATTTCGGTAAGATATAGCAGCTCGTGATGCAAGATCAATGTATACCTCTTCGTTTGTCGGGGCAAGAATGAATTCACTATTGGAAATACGGAAGAATTCTTTGTCAAACTGGTCAGCCCTCCCTGTTTTTTTAAGAAGAGAACTGTCTTGAATAAGGGGAAGGTAAACCTCTTCAAATCCAGTGCGGATCGCTTCTTCTCTAATAATATTTTTTACATTATTAACAAGACGCTGGCCGATGGGAAGAAAAATCGGGAAACCTGCTCGCAAAAACATAACTAATCCGATTTTTTCGAAAAGCTTATATGCCGGTATCGACGACCAATTTTTTGGTACATCAAAATAGTTTTGAAAGATCTGACAAGAAACTCTCATTTTTTAATTACCTCCTATTATTTATTTGTTAAATCGAAAGGAAAATTTTTCAAGAACTATTATTAATATACATAATTACAATGTATTTTGTCAATAAATTGTATAACACCACCCTAAATCGGACTCCACAGGCGTTTTATTTTAAGAGGTTAATTAACAGATTGATTTTTAAGTTGCGCTCAGAGCAGCTGTTCCTCTTGTCATTGTATTATAAATTATATCAGAAGCAAAAATATCCATTGCATTTCAATACCATGCTTTTCCCAGAATATCAGTATTTTGGCATTGTATTTTGCTTTTTCTGTGAGCATATATTAATACTTTATCGCATCTTGATAGACAGTCAAGAATCTTTTAATACCTGTATACTTACAATGAACCCAATTAGATAGTAAACATCTAACTGGGTGAATATGATATAAAAAGGCATAGACTCTATAGTCTGATAGAGTCTAATATGTATCTGGCATTATGCGCTTTTTTTAAAATAAGCAACTAAATTATTTCTTTTTATTTCTTCCTGTTTTCTGGTTTTTAAATTTTTTATGCTTACTGTTCCTTTCTTAAACTCATCTTCTCCACAAATAACCACAAACTTAACGCCTCTGCTAATTGCAAAATTAAACTGACTCTTAAAGGTTGTGTCATCTAAAAGACTTATTTCTGTGTTAAATCCCGCATTTCTTATTTCACGCGTAATCTGCAAATAATCCTCGTCCCTGTTTAAAGCCAAACGTAAAACCATCACCTCTGAAACAGTGGTAATGCTATGATCAACCAATCCAAGATAATCAAGAGCGGCAAAAACCCGATCAAGCCCAAGCGAAGCGCCTGTTGCAGGTAGGCTTTCACCAGTAAACCGCCTAACTAAATCATTGTATCGCCCGCCAGAAAAAACACTCCCAAATTCTGGAGCCTTGGTTAAAACTGTTTCCATAACTGGTCCAGTATAATAATCCAATCCACGAGCAATTGAAAAATTAACTTTTATAATATTATCTGGCACTCCCATAATTTTAGTGTATTTTAATATCTCCTCTAACTCAGCTATACCTTTTTCAGCTATCTTTATCCCCAAGAATAGACTTTTGCATTTTTTAAGTTTTTCCTTATTGTCTCCTTCTATATTGAGAAACTCTTTTACTTTCATAATCTCCTCTGCAGACAAATTAGGAGTAGTGTCAAAATCATTTTGCGCAGGCTTCTTAAGTTCTGCAAGAACAGCTT
>JALTDI010000017.1 GCA_027074255.1 Desulfurellales bacterium | reverse complement strand
CAAATTCACCGTCTCTCATTTTCTGGAACAGGGTTAAATTTTCCTCAATGGAGCGATTTCTGTAAGGGCTGTCTTTGCCGGGCTGCGTGAGAGTTCCTCTGTATTCTCTTATTTTTTCGGCATCCAAATCACATACATATGCCTTGCCTTTTTTTATAAGCTCAATTGCGTATTCATACATCTTCTCAAAATAAGACGAAGCAAAAAATATCCTGTCTTTCCAATCGAAACCGAGCCATTTTACATCATTGATTATGGCGTTTATATATTCTTCATTTTCCTTTGCCGGGTTTGTGTCGTCAAATCTAAGGTTGCATATGCCATTGTATTTTTCGGCTATTTTGAAGTTCAGGCAAATGGATTTGGCATGACCTATGTGCAGATAGCCGTTCGGTTCGGGCGGAAATCTCGTATGGACTTTTCCTTCGTATCTATTGGTTTTTAAATCTTTCTCGACAATCTCTTCTATAAAATTTAAATACTGTTTGTCAGCCATCTTTTCTCCTTATTAAGCTTTTCTGAACAATCCTCTTTGCCCTTTTTATCTCGGGTCGCATCTTTTTTGCTTTCCAATTCAAGGAAATTTAGCACAACGCCAGCCAAAAGTCAATCAGCCATTTATTAACAAACAGGTCTTTATTTTGCACAGCGCACATATTGTCGAGGTACATTATTGTGTAGGTGATGCTGTATGGTTTATTTTGACTTTTTTGTATAAAACGATATATTTGTAAAAAAATCGGAGGTGTATTGATGGAGATAAAATACGAGTTAAAAAGCAAGTCCGAAAGAAGAACAGAACCGCTAAAGCCTGAAAAACCTCTGCCTTTTGGCGATTTGAGAACTGACCATATGTTTATCATGGATTATGAGGACGGCGAGTGGCAAAATGCACGAATCGTTCCTTATGGGGAATTACCTATTCCACCGGGTGCTATTTCTCTGCATTACGGACAGGCAATATTTGAAGGCGCAAAGGCCTTTATGCATGATGACGGCGAGATTTACACATTTAGGATTGATAAAAACGCAAAGAGAATGAACAGGTCTGCTGACATAGTCTGCATTCCCAATATTTCCGAAGAGATGCAGATTGATGCCGTGCACGCCTTAATAGATGTTGACAGACTGTGGTTTCCGATTCAAGAGGG
>JALTDI010000016.1 GCA_027074255.1 Desulfurellales bacterium | reverse complement strand
GTAGCACCTGTTTTTGCTCCGACAGGTTTTGATAACTGGCAAGCTGTTGCAAGTGTTTTACCGGGCATTATAGCAAAAGAATCCGTAGTCGGTGCTTTGGGTCAAACTCTTGGAGTAGAGAAAAAATCAGAAGAAGAAAAAACAAGTTTTGCTCAAGATTCAAAAGAACAGATTATAGGATTTGCTCAAGCCATTACAGGTTCTCTCAAAAGCATGTTCGGCAGTTTAACGCCAGGTGTTTTTAAAATGGAATCTGTAGGCAACTCAACTTTTTCACAAAAAATAAAAGCTGTTTTTACACCTCTTTCCGCATTTTCCTATATGGTTTTTATGCTTTTGTTTATTCCGTGCGTTGTTACGCTTGCGGCTATAAAACAGGAATTCGGCTGGGGTTTAATGTTTTTTGAAATGGGATTGTTGATAATTGTGCCCTATATTGCTTCTGTCATTATTTATCAAGGCGGAAGGCTCTTGGGCTTCCAGTAATAAATAAATTTTTGGAGGTATATAGTTATGCAAGGATTTGTTTCTTTAGTGTATGGAAAATATCAAAAAGAAGGAGGACATATGAAAAGACAGTTTATAAGTGCAATAATATATTCTGTTTTAGTAATTTCAATAATTATAGGTTTCTGCGGCATCTCTTTGGCTGATAATACGACTTCTATATCGATAAATCAGATTCAAACCCTGCAGAAGCAAATAAACACCTTAGAAAAAAAGGTAAAATTATTGCAAAATGAAATTAAAAACCGAAACATGAAAAATAAAGGAAAGGGAAAAGCGAACATCTCTCCCGAAAGCTTAAAGTCAATTGATAGATTCACATCTTTCCTTAAAGATAACCATATTGGCATCGGAGTGAGTTCCGGCTATTTCTACGCTAATAACACAGGAGAGAGTAATAAGGATAAGTTTTTAATAACGAACTTCTTGCTAACCTGGGATTTTACACCTTCTAAAATGCCATTTAGTTTTAGCACAGGCATCGGAGGTACAACCACTCCTTCACTGCTCGATAATCCGTATGATTCAGATGCAGAGCCTGATATAGATATAGAATATGCGGATTTTACTTTGAGTCCTGAAAAAGATTCTCCATTGTCTTTAGAGGTGGGTTTATTACAGCCTAACGCCGGATATGAGGATAC
>JALTDI010000015.1 GCA_027074255.1 Desulfurellales bacterium | reverse complement strand
GCATTGAATTCAGTCAAATCATATGTGGCATCATTTGCTCTTAGCTCCGTTACCGGTATTATCAAGGGTGTTTCGGCAACGATTGCGTTTTTTTTGATACCTATTTTATCCTACTTTATGGTTTTATATCGAGACAGATACAAACAAATAATCAAAGAGGTTATATTAACCATCCTCGGTGATGAGTATTTGAAGGTTTTTGAGGATATACACAGCGTCATAGTCGGATATATTGTCGGACTGATAATTTTGATGATTGTCGTATCGTTTCTCTGTTTTGTAGGGCTGTATATAGTTGGTGTCGATTATGCCCTGCTTTTCGGTGTATTCGGCGGCGTGATGTATATTATACCCTATATCGGGGCCGTGTTGAGTTTTATACCGCCGATAATTGTGGCTTTGATTGTACATCACAGCTTCTTGATGACCATTGAAGTGATTGTTGTTTTGCTTTTTATACACTTTATCTCGGGTAATATAATAG
This sequence comes from Desulfurellales bacterium, assembly GCA_027074255.1. Taxonomy (GTDB): domain Bacteria; phylum Campylobacterota_A; class Desulfurellia; order Desulfurellales; family Hippeaceae; genus S144-51. Next base: position 667 of record JALTDI010000015.1, on the reverse strand, counting down.
CGCCTTTTATCTATTCCAAACAGCTTGAAATAGACCCTCTTGCCGTGCTGCTTGCAATATTGTTCTTCGGCAAATTGCTCGGTGTGTGGGGTATAATTTTATCTGTACCGCTGCTTGGTGTTATTGTCATAAGCTATGATAAGCTTGTGCCCATTCTTGTTAAAAGGAGAAATAATTAATTGGTAACTTACAAAGATTCCGGTGTTGACATAGACAAAGGCAATAGATTGGTTGACAAAATCAAAGAGTTCACAAAAACGCTGCCGGCAGATAACATCATCTCATCGATTGGCGGTTTCAGTGCTCTTTATAGTTTGGATAATTTTGGCTCGAACTTGGTGCTTTCGGCTGCCACAGACGGTGTCGGGACAAAGCTTATGATAGCTCAGATGGCAGATAAGCACGATACGGTCGGTATAGACCTTGTCGCTATGAACGTTAACGATATAATAACAACGGGAACAAAGCCCGTATTTTTTTTGGATTATATTTCATACAGCAGTTTAAAGGATAAAGTTTTAAGTGATATTATCAAAGGTATTGTTAGCGGATTAAAACAGAGCAGCACAGCGTTAATAGGAGGCGAAACGGCTCAGATGCCGGATATGTATGAAAACGGAGAGTATGATTTGGCCGGTTTCTGCATAGGGATAGCACAAGAAAAAGA
>JALTDI010000014.1 GCA_027074255.1 Desulfurellales bacterium | reverse complement strand
GATTTGGACAGGCTCGCCATGTCGCTCTTTGCTATTGCCGAAGACACAATCAAACATATTCCAAGTGGAGGCGTGAGCATTCCTATTGCAAGGTTTGTCACAATCATTACACCGCTTGTTATGGGATTGATTCCGATATGTGACAAAATGGGTGCTACAACCGGAACAAAGAGCACCAAAGAGGCCGTTGTTTCAACAAAAGTTCCCATAATAAGCAAAAAAAGATTAACCATCAAGATGAGTGTTATTTTATTACCTGCAAAACCGAGAAAAAATTTCTGCAGGGCAGCTTGTATATTATTCATCGACAAATACCATGAAAAAACTGTTGCAACAGCGATTATCATTAAAATTACCGAACTGATGACAACGCTGTCAATAGCAGATTTATACAAGTTCTTAAAGTTTATCTGCCTATATACAAACACCCCGACAAACAGAGAGTACAAAACCGCACAGGCTGCTGATTCCGTTGCAGTAAATACACCGCCAAGAATTCCTCCTATAACAATTATAGGCGTGCCCAAAGCCCAAATCGAGTCTTTAAAGGCAGCAAAAAGCTTTTTAGAGTCAAATTTATTTTGAGATTTATTATCCTTTTTTGAGTACAAAACGGCAACCAAAGACAGAGAAACACCTACAAGAACGCCGGGTAAGATACCTGCTATAAATAATTTTCCTATGGATATGCCTGTTATAAAACCGTATATTATCATTGGAATGCTCGGCGGGATAATGACGCCTATCGAACCGCCGCTTGCAACAACTCCTGCTGCAAGGTTTTTGTCATAGCCTTTTTCTTTCATGGTCGGAATCAAAATGGAGCCGATTGCAGCCGTATCCGCAGCTGCCGAGCCGCTGACACCGGCAAAAAGCATACTTGATAGGATGGCTGTTATCGAAAGCCCTCCCCTTAAATGCCCTACAATAGCCTCTGCGAGCCTCACAATCCTCTTTGACAGGCCTCCCTGATCCATAAGCGCTCCTGCAAACATAAACAGCGGAACTGCAAGCAGCATATATGAGTTTATGCCGCTGAACATTCGCTGGTCTATCATATAAAGCGGCAGATGCGACTTTATAAAAGCCAATGTTGTCGCAAGCCCTATGGAAAGAGATATGGGAAAAGACAGAATAATTAAAACAATGAGGGA
>JALTDI010000013.1 GCA_027074255.1 Desulfurellales bacterium | reverse complement strand
CAAAAGCTTGAAGTCCTTCTTTGGCATCCTGAGTCGCAAACACCATTCCAAACAGCGTGCTTTCATATTTAAATGCTTCGTCAATGGTCAGATTAAATCCGTTGTTTACGGCTTTTTTAGCCAAGGCGATTCCAACCGGACCGTTTTTGAGTATCTTTGATGCTGTTTTGTTTGCAAGTTCAATAATATCCTGAATGCTTTGAGCAGTTTCAACCACTATATTAAGCTTTTTTGCATACTCAGCGTCAATCATTTTTCCGGTAAATATAAGTTCTCTTGCAATATTTTTTCCTGTTATTCTTGGTAGGTTCTGTGTTCCGCCGAAGCCCGGCAATATACCCAAAGTGACCTCCGGAAAACCGAATTTGGCGTTTTGTGAAGCATAAATAAAATCGCACCCCAAAGCTATCTCAAATCCGCCCCCAAGGGCGTAGCCGTTAACAGCACCTATATAAACCTTGCTCGAATCGGCCATAGCCTGTATGATTTTTTGCCCTTTTCTTGAAAATTCATAAGCTTCTACGGAATCAAGAGCCTGCATGAACTCAATGTCAGCACCTGCTATAAAAGCCTTTTCTCCGGCTCCCGTAACGATAACACACCTGATTGCATCATTCTTCTCTATCGATGATACAACCTCCTCAAATTCGTTTATTGTATCCATATCAAGGGCATTAAGTTTATCCGGCCTATTTATAGTCAAAGTTCCTACACCGTCTTTTATATCAAACAATAAATTTTTCATACGAACCTCCTACTTGTATTCGTAAAATCCTTTACCTGATTTTCTGCCCAGATATCCTGCTTCAACCATCTTTACAAGCAATGGTGCCGGTCTGTATTTTGAATCTTTGAAATTTTCATAAAGAACGTTTTGTATGGCAAGCACGGTATCAAGACCGATAAAATCTGCCAGCGTTAAAGGGCCCATAGGCTGATTTGTGCCGAGTTTCATAGCTTTGTCTATATCTTCTATATTTGCCACACCCTCATATAAAGCAAACACCGCTTCGTTAATCATAGGTATCAATATCCTATTTACTATGAATCCGGAATAATCTTTGGACAGCACAGGTTCTTTGTCAAGAGATTTTGCAAGTTCAATAGCCGTATTGTAGGTTTCGTCACTTGTCGTCAAGCCCTTTATCATTTCAACA
>JALTDI010000012.1 GCA_027074255.1 Desulfurellales bacterium | reverse complement strand
AAGATAACAGGGGAGAGTTATAGAATTAAACACTTAAAGGAGGCAAAGGGTAACCTAAATTAACAATTCAAGAGGCGGGGAATTTAAATGACCCAAAGGTGGGGATTTTTGGTTGACTTTAACACTTTTGTTTAATCCTAAACCAAACCGATGCCGAGCATCCATGCCGACGCTGAGCGTCAGCTCGGCTCTGGCGTCTCGGCTCTGGTCTAAAATTCACAATTCAAAATTATCTCACTATTTCTATCTTCCAACTATCCCTAACCACTACTCAACCACTCCCCATTTTTCACACCTCGCAAGTGTGTAAAAAGGGTGGCATTAAAACATAGAACAACGGATTATGATTCGAGCAAATAAAGGAAGTGAAGGACATTGCAAGAAGCATAATCCGTTGTTTGATAGAACCAATAGCAATAATTTTGACAGATTGGTTTTAAAGTTCTTGTCTTTTTTGCCTGTCCATATTTCTTGCACCTACGAGGTGTGAAAGTTTGGGAAATGTCGACTGTTTTATCAAAAAATATTTTTACTTATGCATTTTGCGTTTAACACCAATCACTAACTACTATCCACTAACTCCTAAACCAAGCCGATGCCGAGCATCCATGCCGACGCTGAGCGTCAGCTCGGCTCTGGCCCTGCATCCTAAATCCTAAACCCAATATCCTAACTCCTGTATCATAAATCTCCAATCAAGGTAGCATTCCTATTCTTAATCCTCCCCAGTGTTTGCCCTCTATATAAATAGGAACTGAGATATCATACATGGCATTGCCCGTATCCCTCATATAGGTCTGAACAAGCAGGGGCTCTGTGTTTTGACCTGCTGCAAGACCTGTCGGGTCGTTGAATATTCTCATGGAGCGGTTTCCCACAAGGTCTTTTTCATAATCCCCCGTTAGGGGTTTATCATATATAGAGTTGTGAGCAGGAAGATAGCCGTTGTTATCCACAAGAACGACAAACTTAAACTTGGGGTCTTTTGATAGTATCTTATCCTCTATGGGCTGTATATATTTCTTCATAAAGTCTGTAAATCTTGTTTTATGTTTTTGAGGATTTGTATTGGGAACGGGCACATAGTTTCTATCCCATATATCGGAGCTTGATATTTCTCCTTTTTTTATGGCATTCTCTATTATTGTTTCTATTTCTTTTT
>JALTDI010000011.1 GCA_027074255.1 Desulfurellales bacterium | reverse complement strand
AGCTTTATATTTTCTTTCAGGAAAGGATTGAAAGATTAAATGGGATTTAGTATGATGGAGAGGAAAGAGGAATTTACACAGAAAAGGGGAAAGGGTCCAAATTCCATAACCTGCTGCAATTTAGAGACCGTCCCCAATTTTGTGTAAGCACCCTTTTTCCTAAAACCATTATACACAATTTCACCTGATATATCCACTAAGTCTGTCTTTAAAAACAATGGAAAACTGGGAGATAATTTCAGCCCAGTTTGATATTGATTTCTGCCATTTTACAGATATATCCCTATAAGCTAAAAACACCAATTTAATCAATGATTCATCACTACTAAATCCTCCTTTTGTTTTTGTTATTTTTCTGATTTGCCTGTTAAAGCCCTCTATGGTATTGGTTGTGTAGATAATTCTTCTTATAGGCTCTGAATACTCAAAGTAGGCTGATAGCTCATCCCAGTTATTAATCCACGAGTTTACAACCATAGGATATCTTTCTTTCCATTTCTGCTCCAATTCAGCCAAAGCTTCTTCTGCTGCTTTCTTTGTCGGAGCTTTATAAATCTTTTTTAAATCAGCCATGAACTCTTTTTGATATCTGCTGCCTACATATTTCATAGAGTATCTGATTTGATGAATAATACATCTTTGAACCACGGTGTGTGGGAATACAGAATTAATAGCCTCACTGAAACCCTTTAGACCATCTACACTTGCGATGAGTATATCCTCTACTCCCCTGTTTTTAAGCTCTGCTGCAATGGAGAGCCAGAATTTGGCTCCCTCATTCTTTGTTATCCACATACCCAACAGTTCTTTCTTTCCATCGAGGTTTATCCCTATGGCAAAATGGAGTGCCTTGTTTCTGTAGAAACCCGTATCATCCCTTATTTTAAATACCATGGCATCCATATAGACTATTGGATAGATGGGTTCTAATGTTCTGTTTTGCCAGTCGTTTATTTCTGGTGTAATCTTTTCTATGATACGGGATAGAAGGCTATCTGACATTTCAACACCGTACATTTCTCTTACCTGCTTTTCTATATCCCTCAAACTCATACCCCTTGCATACATGGAAATGATTTTATCGTCAATGCCGGATATTGTGGTTTTCCCTTTGGGGATGATTTGAGGTTTATAATTGCTGTTTCTATCCCTTGGTATGTTAAGGTCTAACTT
>JALTDI010000010.1 GCA_027074255.1 Desulfurellales bacterium | reverse complement strand
TTGAACAAAACGCTGCTCAGGCTTTGAAAATAGCCGATTATGCCTATGTCCTTGAAAACGGAGTAATAGCTTTGGAAGGAGAAGCCAAGGAAATGCTTACCAACGAGCAGGTTAGAAAAAGTTATCTCGGTGAATCTTAACTTATCCTTTTCGTTTTCGGTTTGCATTTTTTAGAATAATGTTCTATAAATAGAACATTATGAAATTGGGTGAAAAGATTAGAAGCATGCGCCTGGAAAAACATATGACCCTAAGGGATTTAAGCAGAAAATCCGGCTGTTCCTTAGGGTTTTTATCTCAGGTCGAGAGGGACAAGGTTTCGCCAACCATATCAAGTTTAAGAAAAATTTCTGACGCTCTTGATACCAATATAATAAGCCTATTCGAAGAAGAAAAGAGTATAAACTCCATAGTTGTTAGAAAAGCTCATAGAGGGAAATTTGAAAATAAACGCTCAAAGGTAAAGTATGAACTTTTAAGACCCCAGTTTTCGGACACAACGATAGAAGCTCTGTATATGTATTTGGAGCCAGGAGCAAAAAGCGGAGCGGAGCCCCATACACATGACGGCGAAGAGCTGGTAATCGTAATAAAAGGAAGGCTGAAAATCGAGGTCGGCTCCAAAAATTATCTGCTTGAGGTCGGGGATTCTGCTGTCTATAAATCGAATATACCGCATAGATGGATGAACCCTTGGGACAAAACGACGGAAGTGATATGGGTCAACCACCCGCCTACTTTTTAAACGCATAAAGGCATATAAATAATATGGACAAACTTCTATCTTTTTGCTAACTTATCGCTGTGATTAAAATTGAAGATGATAAGGATTTTTATAGCTTTATAGCCCAAAGAAAGCCAGTCTTAGTTGTTTTTTCCACGCATGAGTGTGCTACATGCATACCCGTTGAGAAGAAGATTGATGAAAGGTTTGACGGAGTGGAAAAAAGAAAGGCTTACCTTGATGATTTGGCAAAATTAAGGGGAGAACTAAGCATATTTAACGTTCCTGTTGTTTCCATATATTTTGAATCTAAGGAATTTGCACGATTTGTGCGTGTATTCTCTATAAACGACGTGGAGAAAAAATTAAACAGATTAATGGAGTTTGTATAGTGTTTATTCACGAAAAGATATATGAAGCAGCCATCGAAAAGGCAAGAAATTTTATCATATC
>JALTDI010000009.1 GCA_027074255.1 Desulfurellales bacterium | reverse complement strand
GACAACGAAGAAGTAAAAAGATGGCTTAAAATCGTTGAGGAAATAGCAAGTTCCCAGAGAAACGCTCAGAGACAGGAGCTTTTGTTTAAGCAGTTAAAAATGGAGTCGGCTGCCTTTGAGGAATATGAAAGGGTTATGGAGTTTGTAAAAGACGACGAACTGGATAAGGCTTATGAAAAATTGCTTTATCTTTATGAAAAATACGGGGCGTTCGGTGATATACCGTTTCTGCTGGGCAGTATAATGATAGACAAAAAAAAGTTTGATGAGGCTGAGAGATATTTAAAAGAGGCGGTCGAGCTTATACCGTTTCAGCCGCTTGTCTATGTGGCTTTGGGCAAGCTGTATCTTATGAGAGAAGATTATTTTAACGCCAAAGAAAATCTTGAGAAAGCCCTTGCAATGGATGAAAATTTAATCTCTGAAATTGCCGATGCCCTTGGGAATTTATACTACGAATTCGGCGAATATGAACAGGCTATAAAAACATTTGAGAGCTATCTTCCCTACTCTGACGATAAAAAAAAGACCGTGCTGAAGGCTGCTTTGTGCTATAAAGAACTCGGCATGATAAATGAGTATAATATTCTTATGAAAAAGATAAACGAATTGGATAAAGCAAATTAATTGTATTTTTAAGACTTGACAAAATTTAAAACTTGTAATACATATTGCATACAGTTGATTTTAGGGGCTGTAGCTCAGCTGGGATGAGCGCTTGGCTGGCAGCCAAGAGGTCAGGGGTTCGATCCCCCTCAGCTCCACCAAGAAAGAGGCATTGATGAAAGAAATGGAAGAGGGTGTATTTCTTCGATTACAAAATATAATGAAGAAAATGAAAGAAACAGACCTCGATGCTATTTTGGACGATGCGAGAAATAAGATAGCCGAAATATCGAAAAACCCGTCAAAACACTTAGGAGAATTAATACTTCAAGCGCAGCTTGCCTATGATATGCTACATTGCTATTTAAAAAAAGAATGCAAATTTCCCTGGAAGAGCGCCGCTGCAATAGCCGCTGCCCTTTTGTATTTCATAAATCCGTTCGATATCATACCCGATTTTATACCGGGCATTGGTTATATTGACGATTTGGCCGCATTAGGGATAGCATTTAAGCTTATTAGGGATGATTTGAGAAAATATGCCGAAGAGCGTAACATAGATTTGAAGGATTACGGCTTGGAATAGCTCCAATCTTTCTTGCTGATTAATTTTTTCTTGCCTCAGAATTATATTAAGGTATATTTATTAGAGCTATCTTCTGTGTAAAAGGAGTTTTTTATGGCAAAGAAATATATTTTTATAACGGGCGGCGTTGTTTCTTCGCTGGGAAAGGGTATTACAAGCGCATCTTTGGCTTATCTGCTTATGTCACACGGGCTGAATGTTTCAATCGTTAAAATCGACCCCTATCTGAATGTTGATCCAGGCACAATGAACCCATATCAGCACGGCGAGGTTTATGTATTGGACGACGGCTCAGAAACGGATTTGGATTTGGGCCATTATGAGCGTTTCACTGGACTGACCCTATCCAAAAAAAATAATTTTACAACAGGGCAGGTGTATTTCACCGTCATATCCAAGGAAAGACACGGGGATTACTTGGGGAAAACCGTGCAGATAATTCCTCACATAACAAACGAAATAAAAAAACGCATAAAAGAAGCCGGTAAAAACAAAGATGTGCTTATAGTTGAGATAGGCGGTACGATAGGCGATATAGAGGGACTGCCCTTTTTGGAAGCCATAAGGCAGATGGGATACAATGAATCAAGGGAGAACTGCCTCTATGTTCATTTGACGCTTGTTCCTTATATTAAAACCGCCGGTGAAATAAAAACAAAGCCGACGCAGCACAGCGTTAAGGAACTTCAGTCGATTGGTATTTCGCCGGATATTATTGTGTGCAGGAGCGAAAGGCGTTTAAGCAGCGAGGCGAAGGAAAAGATAGCTATGTTTTGTAATGTGGAAAGGGAGGCTGTCATAACGGCTCTTGATGTAGGTACGGTTTATGAGGTGCCGCTTGCCTTTAAAAAAGAGAACTTCGATAAACTTGTTATACAAAAACTGTCTCTCGACATAAAAAAAGATAGTGATTTGGATAATTGGATGAATATGGTTAATGCCATAAAAAAACCCAAAGATGCAGTGAAAATAGCATTTGTCGGAAAATATATAGGATTGAAAGAGTCGTATAAGAGCCTTATTGAGTCGTTTGTTCATGCAGGCGCGGATTTGGACTTGCGGGTTGATTTGAAGTGGATTGAGTCCGAAGAGCTTGAATTTGAAGGTTATGAAGATATTTTAAGCGGCGTTGACGGCATACTTGTCCCGGGAGGGTTCGGTTCAAGGGGTATAGAGGGAAAAATCAACGCAATAAGATACGCCAGAGAGAACAAAGTACCGTTTTTGGGTATATGTCTTGGTATGCAAACGGCTGTTGTGGAGTTCGCCAGGAATGTAGCCGACATGAAAGGAGCGCACTCGGAGGAATTTGATAACAACACTCCGTATAAGGTTATTCACCTTGCAAGAAAATGGCAAAAAGAAGATGAAATAATAACGAGGGATGAAAGTTCGGATAAGGGCGGCACTATGAGGCTCGGCAGTTATACCTGTGTTATTAAAGAGGGGACTCTCGCTCATAGGATTTATAAAAAAGGGAGAGTGGACGAAAGGCACAGGCACAGGTATGAGTTTAATAATAGTTATAAAGAAGAACTGGAAAAATACGGTCTTGTTGTGAGCGGCATGAGCCCGGATAAGGAATTTGTTGAGATTGTGGAGCTTAAAGATCACCCGTTTTTTATAGCTGTTCAGTTTCATCCTGAATTCAAATCAAGACCGTTAAAGCCGCATCCTGTTATAAGAATGCTGGTACAGAAGAGTTATGAATCAAAAAGACTTAAAAAAAGAGATTGACGGCAAGTCGCTTAAAAATTTTTATATATTCTGTTCCGATGATTATTTTTTAAAAAAACTCTATTTCGAGCGTATTAAAGAAGCAAAAGAATGTGATGCTGATATCATTGATATAGAAGACGAAACCGAGATAGATAAAATCCGGCAGCATACAAACACAAAAACGCTGTTTGGCTCATCCGAATACAGAATCGTCTATGCGAGAATTCACTATATTCTTAACAATATAAATATAAAAAACAATACGGACAACATTTTGATTTTGGACCCCGTGGAATGTAAGAACATAAAGCATAAAAATTTGGTTAAGTTTGAAAAGCCCACCGCCGAGGAAATAAAGAGATTTATAGCATATAGAATGAACATTGAGGAAAAAAAGATAGAAAAAAAGGCTATGGAGTTCATTCTCGCCCGGTTTAAGGATAAAGATACGTCTTCTTTAAATATTTTTATGGATAAGGCTGTTCTATACTGCGCCGATAAGAGCTTGGTTGAATATGACGATGTTGTCAATCTTACAGATGACAAACCCGATGCAAAGGTTTTTTCTCTTTTTGGATATATAATGAACAAGGATAAAAAGAATTTCTTTGCCAGTCTCGATATTTTAATGCAGAGTATTCACCCTTCCGTTATTATTTCCATACTTTCAAGCGAAACAATAAAAGCGCTTGCCCTTTATTATTTGAGAGAAGATGAGCTAAAAACGGCTAATATATCCGGAAATTTTTCTCATAGATACAAAACATATTTTGAAAATTTTGGAGCAGGCGGCATTCAAAAACTTCTTGATATCTTATATGATATGGACTTTATGCTGAAAAGTATGAACGTTAACGGATTTTCCGAGCTTTTTAAGGCAAGGATGTTTGAGTGGTTCAGCTCTTCATAGGTTTATTTTTCTAATTAATCTCATATCGTGGCAACAAACGATAAACTATTCTGAAAATCTATAATAATATAAATAAATTGTTCTTTTTTGACTTGATTTATTTTTATTTTTGGGTTATGTTCATTATAGTGAAATGTGTTTAAAATAGCAATAGGAGGTGTATAATGAGAAACTGTATAGCTAAAATTCCATTTCCGAACAATGAGCCCATCTATTCTTATGAAGCCGGCTCAAAAGAGAAACAGCTGCTTAAAGAAGCAATTGCAAAAATCAAGTCGGAACAGGTTGAGATACCTGTTATAATAAACGGAGAAGAGATCAAAACAGGCAACACACAGGAAATTGTTGAGCCGCATAATTTAAGCTCTACACTTGGCGTTTTCCACAAAGCAGGGGAAAAAGAGATAAATATGGCAATCGAAGCTTCGATAGAGGCTTCAAAAAAATGGAGAGAATACGACTGGATTGACAGGGCGGCCATATTCTTAAAAGCTGCGGAACTGTTAAGCGGTAAATATAGATATATTATGAACGCCGTAACGATGCTGTCTTTAAGCAAAAATGTATTTCAGGCCGAAATCGACTCCGCTTGTGAGCTGATAGATTTTTTGAGGTTCAATTTATACTACATGCAGAAGATTTATGAGGAACAGCCGCTGCATTCACCCAAGGGCACATGGAATATAATGCAGTATAGGCCGCTTGAAGGCTTTGTGTTTGCGGTGCCGCCGTTTAATTTTATGTCAATAGCAGGCAACCTCCCAACAGCGCCTGCTATGATGGGCAATGTCGTTTTGTGGAAGCCCGCTTCAAGCTCTGTTTATGCTCCCTATATTTTTATGAAGATACTCAAAGAGGCGGGCTTGCCTGAGGGCGTTATCAATTTTATACCATCAAAGGGTTCCGATGCAGGGAAGATTATCTTTTCGTCCGAACATTTTGCCGGTCTCCATTTTACGGGTAGTGCAGACACATTTCATTATATGTGGAAAACCATAGGAGAGAATATACCCAAATACAAGGCGTATCCGAGGATAGTCGGCGAAACCGGCGGAAAGGACTATATATTTGTTCATAACTCCGCCAATAGAAAAAAACTTATAACGGCTATTGTGAGAGGAGCTTATGAATATCAGGGGCAGAAATGCTCGGCCGTTTCGAGGGTCTATGTTCCAAAGAGCGTCTGGACGGAAATTAAAGACGAACTTCTCCAAGAAATTAAAAAAATCAAGATAGGTTCGCCGGAGGATTTTACCAACTTTATGAATGCCGTTATAGATAAGGAAGCATACGGAAAAATCACAAAATATATAGATTATGCCAAAGAAAAGAGTGACGCAGAAATAATAATTGGCGGCAACTACGACGATTCCAAGGGTTTGTTTGTTGAACCTACTGTTATCGTAACCGAAAATCCGCATTTTAAGACAATGGAGGAGGAAATATTCGGCCCGGTTGTGACAATATATCCTTACGATGATGATAAATATGAAGAGACTCTGCATCTATGTGATGATACAAGCCCATACGGTTTGACAGGCGCTATTTTTTCAGAGGATAGAAATGCTACACTTACCGCAATGGATATTTTGGAAAACAGTGCAGGCAATTTTTATATTAACGATAAGCCGACCGGTGCTGTTGTGGGTCAGCAGCCCTTCGGCGGTTCAAGGGCAAGCGGGACTAATGATAAGGCCGGCAGTCATTTGAATCTGCTGAGATGGGTTACTCCAAGAGCCATAAAAGAAAATTTCATCGCGCCTGAAAGCTTCGAATACCCCTTTATGTCGGAGGAATAAAATATGTCGTGGTTTAATAAGACCGTAAGCACTTTTATAGACAAAGTGCCGCCCTCAACAATTGCCATCTTTGCAAAAAGATATATCGCCGGGGACAAACTTGATGATGCGGTAAATGTATCGAAAAAGCTGAACAAAGAAGGAGCAATGACTACAATCGACGTCCTCGGAGAATTTGTATCAACTAAGGAGGAAACGGAACATTACAGAGATTTGGCCATTAAAGTTTTGGAAGAAATAGACAAATCCGGCATTGAAGCCAATCTTTCTTTGAAGCTTACACAGATGGGTTTGAAGATTTCAAGAAAACTGTGTCTTTCTAATGTCGAAATGATTTTAAAAAGGGCAAAAGAACTCGGCAATTTCGTTAGAATAGATATGGAGGATTCAACCTGCACAACCGATACGGTGGAAATTTATGATTCGTTCAGAGAAACATACAACATAGGAGCGGTTTTGCAGGCATATATGAGACGCACAATAAATGACATACAGTATCTCTCTGACAAACCTATGAATTTCAGGTTGTGCAAGGGCATCTATGATGAGCCGAGGGTCATAGCCTATAAGGATTATGATATAGTGAATGAAAATTATAAATATTGCTTAGAAACACTCTTTAAGAAAAAAGCCTACGTTGGCATAGCAACACATGATGAAAAACTGGTGTTTCATGCGGAAAAATTAATCAGAGAATATGGATTAGGGAAAGATGAGTATGAATTTCAAATGCTGCTTGGCGTTGATGAGGAGCTGAGAAGAATCATCATAGAAAACGGTCATAGAATCAGGATTTACGTCCCATTCGGCAAGGATTGGCTGCCCTATTCCATTAGGAGACTGAAAGAAAACCCGAATATTATTAAATCAGCTATGAAGGGTTATTTAAAATGATTTAAAGCGGTTTTCCGTAAATTCGGTATGTTTTGTAGTGCTCGACGTTCATTTTTTTAATCGGTTTGTTGATTGCATCGTTGTCTTCAAGGGTCCAGGAGAGTTCTCCTCCTCGGCCCTTTCTTTTTCCAACAACATCAAAGCTTTTTATATATAAAAGAAGGTCAACGCCGATTTTTCTGTATTCTGGCAAAACGCCGAGTGTAATCAAGCGGTAGTTATCTATTTTTTTCATTAGGTATAAGGCCTTTAAGGCGTTTAGCGGTGTAATTTTTCCATTCAGTTTTTTCAATGCCTGATTAAAATCCGGTACTATCGCTGCAAAGCCGCACGGTTTTCCTTCTTTTTCCGCCATTATTACAAGTTCTTCGGGTACCAATGTTTTAAAATCCTCAGTGCCGTATTTAAATTCATCGAGAGTGGGTGCGACAAATCCCCAATTGTTTTCCCATGCTTTCGAATAGAGGTAATGTATGGTTTCTATCTCCCTATCAAAATTTTTCTTTGAGAAACTCCTGAGCGTTATGCCGTGCTTTCTCTGAACATATTCGGCAATTTTATCCAGCTTGCCTTTCGGTTTGTTGACAGTTGAAACATAGAATGCAAGCAGGTCTTTGTCTTTTTTAAAGCCGTTTTTTTCCAGCAAATCGATATAGTATTTTCTGTTGTAGGGCATCATAAATACGGGTTCTTGAAAAAACCCCTTAATCAAGATGCCGCAGGTATCATTCATCGAGGGATTCATAGGCCCTCTAATATAATCCATTTTCTGCACTCGCAAATATTCTTCTGCTTTTTTAAAAAGGCTTTTAGCTACCTCAAAATCATCTACGGATTCAAAAAATCCGAAAAAACCTATTTTATCATTATGAGCTTTGTTATGTGCTTTGTTTACAATGGCGGCTATTCTTCCGGCTATTTTTCCGTTCTTGTAGGCTATAAACAGCTTCCTTTGTGCATTCTTATAAAACGGATTATTTTTTTCATCTATGAGTTTAACCTCTTCTGCAATCAGCTGCGGCACAAAAAAAGGATCACCTTTATATATGGTTAAGGGAATGGATGCAAATAGCTTTAAGTTTTCTGTCTGTCTTATATCAATCATAGCACGTTTAAGGTTTTGCCCACCTCATATAACTGCTCAAGCGCAAAGTCTATCTGCTTAAATGTGTGTGTTGCCATAAGGCTTAATCTGACAAGAGTCTGATTAGGAGGAACAGCCGGTGAAACGACCGGATTGACAAACAATCCCCTGTCAAACAGCATCTTTCTCATTAATATTACCTTATCATTATCACCTATAATCAACGGTATAATCGGTGTACAGCTTGTACCCGTATCATAACCCATTTCTTTCAAACCGTTTCTCATTTTGTTTGTGTTTGCCCACAGCTTGTCTATCAATTCCGGTTCGTTCTCCATGATATCGAGACTTGCCAGAACAGCTGCTGTAGATGCCGGTGTTATGCTGGCGGAAAAAATCAAACTTCTTGCAAAATGTCTCAAATAATCTATAACGCTCGAATCTGAGGCTATAAATCCCCCCAAAGATGCAAAGGATTTTGAAAAAGTTCCCATGATAATGTCTGTTTTTTTCTCCAATGAATAGTAATTTGCGGTTCCCCTGCCGTTTTCACCCAAGACACCGAACGAATGAGCATCGTCAACCATCACCCTTGCGTTGTATTTTTCTTTAAGCTCAATTATTTTGGGCAGGTCGGCTATATCGCCGTCCATGCTGTAAATACCGTCAATTACAATAAGTTTCGGCGTGTCAATATCAATAGACGATAAAACACGCTCAAGAGACGACATATCGTTGTGCAGAAAGCGTTTAACCTCGCCGTAAGAAAGCCTTGTTCCGTCCACAATGCTTGCATGGTCGGATTTATCGAGAATAACGTATTCACCTTTATTTATCAATCCGGCTATTGCCCCGAGATTTGCCTGAAAACCGGTGCTGAATAACAGGGCTTTTTCTTTGTTTACAAAAGCGGCAAGTCGTTCTTCAAGCTCTTCGTGAATGTCCAGAGTACCGTTTAAAAAGCGAGAACCCGCACATCCTGTTCCGTATTTTTCTGTGGCTTTTATAGCAGCTTCTTTCACCTTTTTATGAACTGTCAGTCCCAAATAGCTGTTTGAGCCAAGCATTAAAACTTTTTTATTGTTTATTATTACCTCGGTATCCTGTTCGGAGGATATCGGCTGGAAGTAGGGATACAGTCCGACTTTCTCTAATTCCCTTGCTGCCGTAAAATTTTTACACTTATCAAAAAGGTCCATACAAAGGCTCACTCTCCTCTAAAATGATTTAACTTTTTATACTAAAATGCCGTATATGTCAAGAATTGATTAAAATCCGGCACCTAAATGAATATTTGCTAAGCGACTAAAATATGACTAAACGCAGTCAAAGAGCGATTGAATTTTGCAGAAAAACAATATATGATAAGCTAAATTTTTAATGCGGGGAGAACTATGGGTTTTAGGTGCGGTATTGTCGGTTTGCCCAATGTCGGGAAATCAACAACTTTTAATGCTTTGAGTAGAGGCAATGCGGAAAGTTCAAATTTTCCTTTCTGCACGATAGAGCCGAATGTCGGCATTGCTTATGTGAACGATAAGAGACTTTATGAGCTGGCAAAGCTCGTCAATCCTAAAAAAATCACACCTGCGGTTGTTGAGTTTGTCGATATAGCCGGACTTGTTAAAGGTGCAAGCACGGGAGCAGGTTTGGGAAACAAGTTTTTATCCCACATAAGGGATGTTCAGGTTATTGTTCACATTGTCAGGTGTTTTGAAGACGAAGATATAGTGCATCAGGAGGGTAAAATAGACCCTAAATCGGATATTGAGATAGTGGATACGGAACTTATGCTTGCGGATTTGCAGACCATAGAAAACAGAATGAATAAATCCGCCAAACTGGCTAAATCAGGCGATAAACACTATAAAGCCGAAATTGAGATATTGGAAAAGTTTAAACAAAAGCTCGAAAAAGGAGAGCCCCTCAGATTGACGAACTCGTTTAAGGATGAGGAAAAACTGCTGATAAAGGAGCTGAGGCTGCTTTCTGCAAAGCCGGTTATCTATGCTGCAAATGTGTCCGAAAATGAAATTGGCGGCGGGAGATATTCTCAGATTGTAGAGGATGCTGCAAAAAGAGAGAACAGCCCTGTTATTATCCTCTCAAGCAAAATAGAAGAAGAGATATCGAGGCTTGAGACACAGGATGAAAAAAACGAGTTTATGGAAATGCTCGGGTTAAAGGAATCGGGCTTGGATAAATTGGTTAAAACAGGCTACGATATGCTGGGACTTATAACGTTTTTTACAGCCGGAGAAAAAGAGGTCAGGGGATGGACTATAACAAAGAAAACAACGGCCAAGGAGGCGGCAGGAGCCATACACAGCGATATCGAGCGGGGTTTTATCAGAGCTGAGATAACATCCTATGATGATTTTATCAGCTGCGGCGGTGAAAAGACAGCGAAGGAGAAAGGGCTTGTTAGGCTCGAGGGTAAGGATTATATAATGCAAGACGGTGACGTTGTGTATTTCAGGTTTAATGTATGAGAATTTTCAGGGATTTAAACAGGCAATGCGATATAAAAAACCCGGTCATAGCATTGGGCAATTTTGACGGTATTCATATAGGGCACCAGGCTTTAATCAAAAAAACCGTGGAAGAGGCAAAAAATATCGACGGCACGCCCATTCTTTTAACATTTTATCCTCATCCCTTAAAGGTTATAAGGCAGACTTTCGAACCGTTTATTATCCAGACCTTTAAGGAGAAGGTGCAGATAGCAAAAACTCTCGGCATAGAGACGATAATTTGTGCCAGGTTTACAAAACAGTTCGCCGATATGCATCATAGTGATTTTGTTAAGAATATATTGGTTGATAATTTGAGCGTTAAGGCGGTTTGTGTTGGGCACGACTACACATTCGGTAAAAACGGAAGCGGAACGATAAAAAACCTCAGGGAAGATGCAAACAGATATGGTTTTAAACTTATTGTCATTCCTCCTGTTAAGATAGACGGCATTATTGTTAGTTCAACCAGAATCAGGGAATTTCTGCAAAATGGCAATATAAAAGATGCAAATAGGTTTCTTGGAAGAGCCTATAAGATATCGGGTGTTGTAAAAAAAGGAGAGGGAAGGGGAGCCAGATTGGGTTTTCCTACGGCAAACATATATCCTAAAAATGAAATAATTTTAAGAAACGGTGTTTATGCTGCTTATGTTTATATAGAAGAAAAAAAATATAAGGCCGCAGTTAATGTCGGCTATAATCCGACTTTTAAAGGCATTGAGAAGCACATAGAGGCTTTTTTAATAGAATTCAGCCGCGATATATACGGCAAAAAGATAGAGATAGAGTTTTTGGAGTTTATTAGGCAGGAAAAGAAGTTTAAGAAGGTTCAGGACCTTATAAACAGAATTGACGAAGACACGAAACTGATAAAAAAAATGTTGTAGATTTGTTTAACCGTTTAACCGAAACATATAGCGTGGAGGGTTTTGTATGAATGTTGCTGATGCTGTAAAAGAGAGATTTTCCGTTAGGGCATATCTTGATAAACCGCTGAGTAAGGATACTATCTACAAGCTGTTAGACATTGTGAGACTTGCGCCCTCTGGACATAATACACAGCCTTGGGAAGTGGCCGTTGTTATGGGACAAACAAAAAAAAGACTGACAGAGAAATTAACAGAAGCCGTTAAGAGCAGGGTTGAAAGAAAATACGATTATACCTACGGCTCAAAAGATGTTCCCGATTTTATCAAGGCAAGGAGAAATGCCTGCAACGTTAAGGTTTTTGAGCATAAGAAGATAGACCCCAAGGTTGATAAAGATAAATTACAGGAGCACATACTCGAAAATTTCAGATTCTTTGATGCTCCTGCAGCTTTAATACTGATGAGGGATAAAAGGCTGGGTGAAGAAGCTTTTGTTGATATAGGAATTTTTGCACAAACTCTTATGCTTACGGCCTTGGAGTTTGGGCTTGCTACCTGTCCTCAAACATCCGTTGCTGCCTATGCGCCTATTATACATGAACAGCTCAATATTCCCGATGAGAAGATGATTGTAATGACTCTGTCTCTGGGCTATCCTGATATGGATTCTTATATTAACAAACTGCGTATGGATAGGGAAAGGGTTGAGGATTTCACCGTATTTTATGAATAGAAGTGGATAAAAATACGTTTGCTGAAACACTCGGTAAGTTAGAGAGCCGTCTTTTAACGGAGCTGTTTTATAAACGCTTTCAAAGTGCCGATTCCATACTCCAAGAAGAAGAGAAAATCTTAAAATTCACAGAGGTCTCAGACTGGCTGCTCAAAGATATAGATATCCTTGATTTAGGTCTAAAAACAAAGGAAAAGTTGTATTTAAAGGGTATAACAACTCTTTTTGATATTGTTTTTTTAAGGCCTTTGAGATTTGAGGACTATTCCCTGCGCAAGCTGAAAGACTTAAAAGACGGGGATTATTGTGCCATTAAGGGTATCTTGTATAGCAGAAAAAGAAGGAAAAAAATATCCTCTATTACAATTGCTGCGGCAGACGGCTTTTTGGAGTGCAATTGGTTTCGTTTGACGCCTTATATAAGAAATTTGCTGAAATCCATAAAATTAAATGATGAAATTATTTGCGAGGGTCAGGTTAGAAAAACGGCATTTGGATATTACATTAATCATCCGAGAATAAAAAAACCGAGCGATTTTTTGGAAAGAAAAGAGATTATCTATCCATCCCTAATGGGCATGAGAAATGCGACCTTAAAAAAAATTGTAGCAGACGTTTTGAAAATGCAGCCTGATGAGCCGTATGATTATCTGCCCTATACACTTATAGCAAGAAATAAATTGCCTTTTTTAAGCGAAACAGTGGAACTAATCCACAAAGCAGAAAGCGGCGGCATCCTTGAAAAGAGGCTGAAATACGAAGAGATTTTTCTTTTGATTTTGGGTTTAAAAATTCAGGAAATGCGCTTAAAAGAGAAAAAGTCGCCCAAAATTTCCACCGAAGAAAAATTTTTAAATCAGGTGTATCAGCAGCTTGATTTTGATCTCACCAAAGATCAGAAGAGGGTTGTCAAAGAGATATTGAACGATTTGGACAATTATCACCCTATGCTGAGGCTGCTCCAAGGCGATGTGGGATGCGGAAAGACGATAGTTGCGCTTATTGCCTCCATAGCCGTTATAAAAAGCGGTTATCAGGTTGCTTTTATGGCACCCACTCAGCCGTTGGCTATGCAGATATTCAATGAAGCCGAAAAATTGTCAGGCAGATTAAATTTTAAGGCGGATCTGCTTTTGAGTTCCTCGAAAAATAAAAATGACATTTACAAAAGCATAAAGAACGCTGAAACAGACCTTATTGTAGGGACACACGCTCTGCTTCAAGAGGATGTTGAGTTTAAAAAGCTCGGTTTTGCCGTTATAGACGAGCAGCATAGGTTCGGTGTGGAGCAGAGAAAAAAACTGATGGTCAAGGGGCTGTTTCCCCATATATTAATAATGAGTGCAACACCCATTCCGCGCAGCCTGTCAATGGTTTTATATTCCAAGAGCAGTTTGTCCACCATCAGGGAAAAACCAGAGGGCAGAATGGATGTGAAATCATTTCACTTTACACATAAAAACAGAAAAAAAGCATACGATATGGCAATAAAGGAGATGAAGGACAATCATCAGGTGTATGTTGTGGCTCCGCTGATAGAGGAATCTGAAAATGCTGACGAAATTGAGAATGTGACCAATCTATACGACGAGCTGAGGGATATATATTTCAAAGATTTTAGCGTCGGATTATTGCACGGCAGAATGGGCTCGAAAGAAAAAGAGGGTATAATTAAACAATTCAAAGAAGGGAAACTTGACTGCATAGTGAGCACAACGGTTATTGAGGTGGGCATAGATTCGCCCAATGCAACGGTTATGATTGTTGAAAACGCTGAAAGATTCGGGCTTTCTCAACTTCACCAGCTGCGCGGCAGGGTAGGAAGAGGAAAGGCTGAATCCTATGCAATATTTATCACAAAGGACGATATTTCAAGTATTGCCAAAAAGAGAATCAAAGCTTTGCTTGATACCAATGACGGTTTTAAAATTGCTGAAATTGACTATGAATTGCGCGGAGCCGGTGAAATTATGGGCATAAAACAGCACGGCAGAGACTTGATTTATACAAATCTGACGGAAGATAAAGAGCTGATTCAAACGGTTAAAAACGATGTTGAAAGACTTATCAAAATGCGCTATCCTATTAACGAGGGATTGAAAAAAATGATAGAGTATAAATGGCAGACTAAGATTAATTATGTTTATGTGGGGTGAGCTATGCGGGCTGCGATTGGCCAGATGGAGATTATTACAGGTGATATCGATAGAAATTTAAAAAAAGGGCTGGATTTGATTAAACAAGCAAAAGAG
>JALTDI010000008.1 GCA_027074255.1 Desulfurellales bacterium | reverse complement strand
CTTTGTCTTGGAGTATCTTCGCACTCTCTTCATAAACAAAGGCATCATCTCTTTTCTCTTTTGGCATCTCATATTTAAAAGTTTTGACAATATGCCCAGGGTCTGCTTCAAGAAGTAAAATCTCATCGCTCAGACGGATACCCTCCATCAAATCATGGGTAATAAAGAGTATGCTCATATCATCCTCTTTACAACTCTCCATCAAGTGGGCATAAAGCTCTCTTTTAAGCCCTATATCTAAAGCAGAGAAAGGCTCATCTAAAAAAAGAAGTGAGGGTTTTGTTACCAATGCTCTTGCAAAATTGACCCTCTGCTTCATTCCTCCACTCAAATCTTTTGGAAACTTCTCAAAGTCATCCTTTTCAAGTCCAAATTTCAACGCTATATCTTTTGCTTGTTGTATCGCTATACTTTTCTTATCTCCACGAGCTAAAAGACCTACGACGATGTTGTCTATGACATTTTTCCAAGGCAACAATCTTCCCTCTTGAAAGGCGAATGCAGAGCTCGTAAAACTGTTGCTTACTAAACCCTCTTCGACATCTAAAAGCCCTGCACAAAGATGCAAAAGTGTTGTTTTTCCACCTCCACTAGGACCAACAATACTTAAAACTTCTCCCTTTTTAAGTGTAAAATTTATGTCATGCAAAATCTCTGTAAATCCAAAATGGTGTGTTAAATGTTTAACCTCTAAGCTCTCCATAACTCTACCTCTCTTTTAATCGGCTCAAGTATAATGTACTCAATAAACATCAAAGAACCTATCATAATAGTTACAAGTGCCAAGGCTGTAGGAGTATCAAGCTGACTTCTTGCTATGGCTAACTCTGCACCTAGACCATCACTCGTAGCTAAGAGTTCTGCCATGACAACTATCTTCCAAGCCATACCAAGCCCACTCACCCAAGCAGGAAAGATGTAAGAGAAGATATGAGGAAAATAGACATCCATAAACTTCATGTGCCATGGAAAGGCAAAACTATCTGCCATCTCTTTTAAATCACCATCAAGTGTACGAGTTCCCTGCAAAGCTCCAACAAAGATGATAGGAAAAGAAGCTACAATAACAGTAAATATAACCGTCTCATCCCCCATACCAAACCAAATCATAGCAAGAACAATCCAAGCAATAGGAGGCATACCAACAAGTATGGTAACAACAGGGCGACTCATCATAGAAGCAGTAGCAAAGAAACCTGCAATGAGTCCCAAAATAGAACCAAAAAGCAAAGAGAGTCCAAACCCAACAGAAGCACGATAGAGTGTAATATCTATCTGTTCCCAAACTTCTTGAGAGTGTAACATCGCATAAAGTGTTTTAAATGTTTCAAGAGGAGAGGGTAAAACTAAGTTACCGTAAATCTGATTGCCAACATCCCACAGAGCTATAAAGAGCAAGATAGAAGCAATAGCACCCCATCCACTCCAAAGGTATGCTGGAAAATCTTTGAGTATTTTTAGAAAGAATTTCAATGTCACTCCTTGATATGATATTAATTATCAGTATAATAACAAATTAATACTTTAATTCAATTGATTTATATCAAAGAGGGTGTAAAAACCATTAATATTAAAAAAACAAATTTAAAGGTAATGCATATCTCTTACTACTTGCATCACTAAAAGATAAAACAGTGTCACCTCCGTAAAAGACAATACCTAAAATATCTTTTTTCTCTTTTGACTGAAAATCTATTATATGTTTAAAGGCATCTTTTTTAACAGTGAGTGAAGATTTTATTTCTATCGCTATAATTTTATCACCTCTCTCAAGTATGAAATCTATCTCTTTTTTATCATTTGTTCTATAGTGGTAGAGTTGTGCTTGCACTTCACTATAGCACATATGTTTGAGTAGTTCGCTATAAACAAATGTTTCTACAATATCACCCTTATAAGATGATGCTATTAACTCTTCTACAGAATTTACACCAAGTAAGTGACAAAAAACTCCACTATCTGTCATAAACATCTTTGAAGATTTAATAAACCTCTTTGATATGTTAGAACTATATGGTTTAAGCAGAGAGATTTGATAAATCATCTCTAGCATACTCAAGTAGTTATTTACTGTACTCTCTGAAAGTGAAGCATCAGAAGCTAAGTCAGACTTATTGACTAAGCCACAACTTCTCGGAGCGATGATGTTAAAAAAGCGTATAAATGCAGAAATATCTCTAAGCTCTCCCACATCACGAATGTCACGCTCTACATAGGTACTGATATAAGAGTTAAACCAAAGTGATTTTCCTCTTTTTGAGTCTATCTTCTGGATTTCAGGATATCCACCGTTTATTATGGCGTTTAAAATAGTTTCATAAGTAATATTTACAGATTTTACCTTAGTGACTTCAAAATCAAACAGCAAGTCTATTATATTTTCTGTAGGTTTATTGTGTAGCTCTTTTTGAGATAATGGCCACATTTTTATTTCTATTAGCCTACCAGCTAGTGTATCTTTTGCTTTTTTCATATCTAAAACATTAGCAGAACCTGTTAACAAGAAGCTACCATTTATGCGTTTATTATCTACATCAAGCTTAATACCTTCAAGAATCTCTGGAACTTTTTGAATCTCATCTAAAGTGATAGGTTTGGGAAGTGATGTTATATAGCCTATAGGATCGGTTGTTGCAGCTTCTCTCTCTGAAAGATTGTCAAATACTCTATATGGAGTATCTAAAGAGAAAGAGAGTGTTGATTTTCCTACCTGTCTAGCACCTGAGAGCAGAACAACAGGAGATATATTCATAGCCTCTTTTAAAATTTCTTCTACTGATCTTTTATACATACTATTAATCCAATATTGTAATTTATATAATTATAGCATTATAATTTACATAAGTAAAGATTTTGATATTATATACTTTTACTTATTTAAATCAATCATCTCTATGTTAAATCTGAGAAAATAGCAAATATCAAGAGTTCCCAACCTGAGTATATATCTCTTTAAGTAGTAGTTTTATTGTCTATATTGTTATTTTCAAAATCGTATGCTTTGTTTTCAATAAGTTGGGAGAGTTGAATATAGTTTTCTACATCACTATTGAGTAAATATGAATTTTAGGCAGTTCAAAGTTGGTTTCAAACGAAGCCTGAAATATTTAAGATTTTACTAGATGTGTTTCAAGATATTGCTTTGGAAAATAGCTACAGCGTGGTGAAACTTGACACCTTGATACTTAAATCTACTAAGTGCCTCATATCCGACTACATCCATATTTGACAATTTAATAATTGGTTCATAACAAACACCATAGTTTTTTTCTGCCATGATGGATGTTATAATATTTTTTGTTAAATTTATCATTTACTAAAGTAAGGTGTAATTAACTCTATCCACTTGCTAATTCGTTCATCATGGAGTTCATCTTGATTATCTTCATCTAGAGCCAAACCTATAAATTCTCCAGCTCTAACTGCAGTAGATTCTTCAAAGTCATACCCATCAGTTGGCCATGACCCAACAACAGTAGCACCACTCTCTACAACTTTGTCATAGATAGTTCCCATAGCATCTAAAAAATTATCGCTATACTCCTCTTGATCTCCAAGACCAAACATTGAGACTGTTTTATGCATAAGATTATGTTCATTTAAGTTATGTATATAATCTTCCCAATCATCTTGAAGATCTCCCTCTCCCCATGTTGAGATGCCAAATATAAGTAAATCATACTTATTCATAGCATCATCAACACAATCACTCAAGTTTTGCAAATCTATGTCAAAGTCTGACATTTTTTCTTTAATTGATTTTGCTATATCCTCTGTGTTTCCTGTATTACTTGCATAAAAAAGTCCTATTTTTTGCATTTTCTTTTCTCCTGTCTATTTATAAATGTAAATGAATATGGAATCATCTTTAACTCTTGTGATTCACCTTTAACTGATATATGGCGTTTAAACTCCTCTGTTTTGGGATAGACTAGATAACACTGGTCACACTCTTTATTTTTAAGTTGTGTAAAAGCATTATTTATCTCTTCTTGTCTCTCTTGTAAATTTTTTGGATGGATATGTTTCCATCTTGGATGAAGTCTTGTTGTCACTCCTCTTTGAGTTATATGTATATACTCGTTATCAAGTGTGATACTTTTGTCTCTCTCTTTTTTTATGCGAGAGTAAACAGTTCTTGTAAAAATCTCATTTAAATCAAGCATCATTTCAACTTTTTTACCGTTAAATATAAGCTGGATTAGGTCTATAGAGGGGTGTGCATAGCCTAAAAGCATCTTAAACTCTGGATTAAAATATATACTTCTTGTCAAATAGTGCATTTTAGGATGAGTACTCTGTTTAAAATATTGATTTATAAGAAGAGAGTCATGTGCAAAGATTTTTACAATCGGTTGAGATTTTTGAGGTTTAAACTTATCAAACTGAAAAAATGAGAGTATCTTTGCTTCAAATATATGAAGCAAAGATTTATCAAATAATTTTTCATCTTTAAGGTTAAATTGTGACTGTGTTGATAGATACTGATTTATCATTGTGCAAAACATTTTTCTTTGACATGTAATCTCATTTACTTTATATGTCTTAGGAAGAATCTCTTTTGTTGTATCTTTATATTTTGTAAATCCAATTTTAGACATTTATACCCCTTTTGATAATAATAGTCAAAATTATATAGATAAAATACTTAAAATTATCTTATTATGATAACAATTCTCAATTAGTATATAGAAGTAAAAATAGGATTTTGAATTTTTGTTACCAGATTCATAGAGTGTATGATATGAATCTGGTTAAATAGTAGAAATGAAACTTTAAATCTTTAGTAAGGCATAATAATTAGGAGAGTATATGCCACTGTTAGTCTATTTATTTTTTATTGTTATTTATATATCAGCAACTATGTCACTCTTCATTTAGATATATAAAATACTCATAAAGTGCCAAGTGCATTTGGCACCTCTTCATTAGACACCTTAATTCGCATAAGTATTATTCATTTAACTCCTTTTTGATAATCTTTACCAGAATACTACAGAGATAAAACTTAAGAAATTCTTATATTGATAACTATTATCATCTTAACTATCATTTAAGAAAATCAATGTTAAGGTTCTTCTATTGAAAACTATTATCAAAAAGGAGTAAAAATGTCAGATATACAGTTAAAATCCGAAATAGAGCAGTTAGTTAAAAGATCAGGATACAAACCATCAAGATCTATGCTTTGCTCAGTAGTTCGAGTTATAAGGATGAGGCATAGGGATATTTCAGAAAAACGCATCTTCTCGGTTGCAAAAGATGTGTTATGAAAAAGTTATTGGCAAAGATAAATAAAATTATTATTAACAGTTCAAAGCTTAATGGTAACTATTTTATCTATAAAAAAAGATTTGAAAACGCTAAAAGAGATTAAAGCAATTGAACTAAGTAGATGGATGGGATAACATACCCCTCCCATCTATTTCAAAGATTTATTTATTTATTCGTATTCCTTTAGCAGAATTAGCTAAAAGTCCTATAGTTGTACCATTATGTAGTACAGCAGTTGTAAGTGGGCTAAATAACCCTAATGATGCACCTAAAAGGATACAGCTATTTATACCTACTGTTGCATTAAAATTACAGTTGATAAGTTTCATGGTCTTTATGGACAATTCTTTAGCTTCTACTACCGCATTAATGTCATCTTTTAAAAGTCCCACATCAGCAGTTGCTTTTGCTATATCAGAACCTTTGCTCATACTGATACCTACATTTGCATTTATAAGTGCAGGAGCATCATTGACACCATCTCCAATAAAGGCTACTTTTTTACCGGATTGTTTTAACTCTTTTACTATATTTGCTTTATTTTCAGGCTGTAAATTTGCATAAACTTTATCTATGCCTAACTCATTGGCAATTTTCATTGCTTTGGCTTCAACATCACCTGTAAGCATAATAGTTTGTTTGACACCCAGTTTTTTAAGTTTTTTTATTACATCTTTAGCATTTTCTCTTACTCTATCTCTCATCCCAACGGTACCAAGAAGCTTACCATCATATGCTATATAAAGTATTGATTTACCGTCTAAAAGACACTTTTCGATTTTTGCTTTGTATTGTGTGAAATTAATATTTTCATCATCTTCCAAAAAGTGTCTGCTACCTATGAGAACCTCTTTACCATCAACAACGGTTTTTAATCCATGGGCTATAATAAACTTCACATCTCCATGATGCACATGCTCAAAACCTTTTCGCTCAGCTGCACTTAAAATAGCTTGTGCAACAGGGTGAAAATAATGCTCTTCTGCACTCGCTGTTAAGTTCAACACATCATTTTCACTCCATGCATCATCAAAAGAGTTTATTGTTTCAACTTCAAGTTCACCATAAGTTAAAGTTCCTGTTTTATCAAATACAAAAGTATCTGCATCATTTAAAGCCTCTATAGATTTAGCACCTTTTATCAAAATACCATTTTTACCAGCTTGAGCAATTGAAGTTTTAAAAGCAACAGGAGTAGCAAGTTTTAATGCACAGGAGTAATCAGCTTGAAGAACTGAAGCGACTCTTTCAAAATCTTTACTTATACCATATGATAATCCAGCCAGTCCTAAAGTAACAGGTACTAATTTATCTGCTAATTTTGTAGCTTTTAATCCTACTGAAGATTTTTCATTCAAAGATGATGTTATATAGTTTTTAATTCTAGCTGTTGCTGTATCTTCTCCCACATGCTCTGCCCAAACTTTTATGCGACCCTCTTCAACAACTGTTCCAGAGATTACTTTTTCACCTTGCTCTTTTTTAACAGCTTCACTCTCGCCTGTCATAGAAACTTGATTAATAGATGCTGTTCCATCGATTATATGCCCATCTATTGCAATTGTTTCTCCAGCACCGATAACGACAATATCTCCAACTTTTAAGGTTTTAGCTTCAACTTTTTTAAGTTCTTTTTTATCGTCTATCTCTACTTCTATCCAAACCTCTTTTACATTTGGTTTGGCTAACTCTTTTATAAGATCATCACTCTTATGAACAGTTGTCTCTTCGATATATTCTCCAAGTTGAAGCATCGCATTTGTTCCATTTGCACTTAAATAATCTTTTCTTATCATAGAAACAGCTACTGCTAAACTTTCCAGTACACCAGAGGTTAAGCCCTCACTAAATAACTCTTTTACACCATTTAAAATCATAGGTTGATTTGCAACAGCAGATAGTAAAAACTTAGCAGTTTCATCTTTTAGTATAGGTTCTATTGCCATTGCTGCTGTTGCTTTATAAATACCTAATTTTGATGGCTCTTCATCATCTACACAAGAGATATTAGATGATAAAAAAGTATCACACACTTGATACTTTTCTACTTGAAGATTATTTAACATCTCTTCAATAGTCTCTAGTTTGGGTCTATTTTTAGCATCAAATTCAAAAACAATAGAGTTAACTTTTTGATTTATTCTAACATCTACCACTCCATCAATTGCCAATAAATCATTTTTCAAATCAACAATATTTAGTTCATTTTTTAGAATATCACAAAAATATCTAACCCTTTTAGGTGTTTGATGTAGTAGTTTAAGCTTCACTCTCTGCTTCCAATTCTGCTTGTGCATCTTCATATCTCTCTTTCATCTCTTCCATACCTGTTTGAAATAGAGTAGCTGTTTTTGCTACACCTTTAAATATGGCTTTTTGTGCTGTTTCATTTGTAAGTAAATAAGCTCCTACTGCACCTATTAAAGCACCTTTTATAAAATTTTCTGTATCAAATGAACCAAGAAGAGAGTTACTCGTAGATGCATTTTGTTGTGGTTGAGTTAGGTTTTGATTATTGTAGTATGGATTTTGTGTGCCATTTACAATTGCTGCATCATTTGCTAACATATTATTATTTTGATTATTAATATATGGATTTTGATTAAAGCCATTTTGTTGCATATTTCTCATGTTATTTATATTATTTTGTTGTTGATTCATCATTTTTTTCCTCTTTTATTTCATTTTTATTGTTGTTTGCAAATTTGTCATATGCTTTATCGTATAATTTTTCTGTTGCATATACACCAACAGCTCCTAAACCTATTGCAAATAATGCACCAAGATAATTTTTCTTCGCTATGCTATTAGCAGCACTTACGGCACACCCAGTTCCAATACCACCCTGAACACCTAATTTCGCAGTCTCTTTAATAGCTTCATATTTGCTGATTTTATCTTTTTTATACTTACTATAATTCATAGAGCCAGCAAATGTTGCCGAAAATATAGTACCACTTATTAAAAAGCTAGTAACATCTCTTTGTGTAGTATCTACTGTTTGGATTTGCTGATTATTCATCTTCTTTTTTCTCTACTTTTTCTGTATCATCTTTCTTACTTGTTGCAGATTTTGTTTTTTCTACGACTGTCTCTTTTACAGCTTTAGCACTTGAACTTATTTTTTCTTTTAACTCTTTGCGATTATTTACTGCAACTACTGCACCTGCTCCTACTGCTATTCCTGCTAATAATGGTAACATTTTTATTTCTCCTCTTTTGTTATATCTTTTGATGAATTAGTATCATCTTTTTTTAACATTGATGTAGCCAATCCTGCACCAATACCACCTAATAATATACCACCAATAAATGACATATTTGTATTGCCTAATAACTTCATAATATCCTCTTGACCCATTTGACCATTAGATATTTTTTGAGCTATTGCACCAAACTCATTTACTTTTGCCATCATATCTTCACCTGTATCATGTGAAGAGTATTGATTGTAAATATCTGTTACATTTACAGGAGTTTGGCTATATTGTTGCACACAACTTCTAAAAGCTGGAAGATGATTGTTATATGATGCTGCCTGAAGTTGATATAATACATCTGTAATATCTGGATACTGGGCTGTGTATAAAAGTAGATTATCATACATTTTTATATTGTCTATCTCAGCAGCAACACCAACCTCACAACACTCTAAAATAGTATTTGGTAACTCGATTTTTTCATACCAGTTATCTATAGGTACTGGTACATTGTATTTTTCAAGTAGTGGGATTAAAGCACTGTAGTGATTTATCTCAGCTTGCATAATATTTGAAAAAGGTCTCATATCTCCAAATGTATCTATCGTTTTTTTATAAGTATTGTATGCATGATATTCATCATAAACTGCTATTCTCAATACTTGATGCAATACATCTTCATTATAATTTGGGTCAACTCTCAACCCCTCTAGTAGCTTTTCATCAAAGTTTACTTCCATCTAAATAACCTCCTTGTATAGTTTATTTATTATTTGAACAATTTCCTCTGGTTTTTCACCATTTACCAAATCATCCCATAACTCTTTTGGAAAAACATCATTATCATATTCAATTGTAATAGAACCTACAATTTTATTGATTTTAATTTTTTTAATTCCCTCTATTTTTTGAGGTAATGCCTCAATATCACTCATTGAGACATCTTCACTTTGCTCTTTTATTTTAGAACTAACTCTTACTCTTAATCGCCCTTTTATGTGGTGAATAATAGTGAAATATTGAGCAAGTTCAACTAATTTTTCTGCTGTTATCAATTTTATACTCCTAAACGAATTGTCTCTATTGCGTACTTATCTTAAACTTAAAAACAAATTAATACTCATTATTAGAATGTCTATTATCTTTTGTTTTCCATGTCAATTTAGATGAGTTTGCCATAATTGCAGTGGTATGTCCTATGTGTATAGCTCCAGCTGCTACTGGACTTAACATACCAAAAGCTGCAAATCCAACACCAACAAGATTTGTACTTGTTCCTATCCAGTAATTTTGATTTACTACTTTGAGTGTATCTTTACTAATATTATAAAGTTCTACTATATCTGCTGGATGTGAGTGGCTAATTGCAATATTTGACACCTCAATAGCAGCTTGATTTCCACCTGCTGCAAAAGATACAGCTACATCAGCTTTAGACATAGCAAGAGTGTCATTTACCCCATCTCCAACCATAACAACATTGTGATATTTTTCTTTTAACTGAGCAACTGCATCTGCTTTATCGTATGGTGATTGATTTGCAAAAACTGAATCAAATCCAAACTCTAATGCAAAAGCATTTGCTACTTTTTCATCATCACCACTTATAAGTGATATATGTTTAACACCGTGCGATCTTAAATCCTCTATCATCTTTTTTGTACCTACTCGTACCTCGTGATTTAAGACTATAAAACCTAAAAGGTTCCTATCTACTGCAATATAGACTACAGTATCACCATTTTCTAAATGCTTATTTGCTTCATCGATTAATGATTTTGTAGATATTTTATGATTTGATAAAAACTTTTTATTTCCAACTAAAATAGTTTCATTAGCAAAATCTGTTATTACACCAAGACCAGGGATGATTTTACTTGAAGCATTTTGTTCTATAACAATATCTTTATTTTTTGCAAACTCTACTATAGATAGTGCTAAGGGGTGAGTATTGCGATATTCTGCCATAGATGCATATCGTAAAAGTTCATTTTCGGTAATGTTGTTTAATGTATAAATCTCTTTTACAATTGGTTTACCTGTAGTTAAAGTACCTGTTTTATCAAAACAAAAAACTTCACTTTGGCTTACTTGTTCTAAGGCTTCTCCACCCTTGATTAAGATACCTTGTTTTGCACCCTTTGCGATGCCTGCACTAATGGCAGTTGATGCTGCTAAAACTGTAGCACATGGACATGACATAACAATCATAACAGAAAAAGCATTTAGCCAAGAGCCTGTAACTACTAAAGTTCCTATTGTTAAAAAAGTCCCTAATTTAAGTAATTTTGCAGCTAATTTATCAGCTTCAAGTTGAGCAGGAGATTTGATAGCAAGAGAATTTTCAACATCACTCATAACCCTTGAGATATAAGTTTGGTTCCCCTTTTTTGTCACTTTTATACTTATACGACCTCTTTCTACTAAAGTACCTGCAAACACTTCATCATCTAGCTGTTTAAAAGCAGAATCACTTCTTCCATTTATAAGTGATTCATTTATCTCACAACTTCCATCTACTACAAAACCATCAACAGGAACTTTATCTCCACTTCTACATACGACTATATCATTAAATTTTACATCTTCTAAATCAGTCTCAAGCTCAACACCATCATATAAAACATAAACTTTTTGAATATCTAATTCAACCAATTTATTTATTTCATTTTTTGACTTAGTAGCGATATAATCTTCAAGCAGCATAGCACCACGAAGTATGTAGATAATTTCAAAAGCAGCAGTAGCCTCTCCAAAAACAACAGCCAACATCAAAGTGCCACTCATAAATGTTTGAAGAGTAAATTTGCCTTGTTTTACATCTTCCCAAGACTCTTTTAAAAGTGGAACAGCAGCAACTACAGATACTAATGCTACAAGAGAAAATGGTGTTGCAACTATTGCAACACCCATAATCGTTTCTGCTACAAAAAGATAAATGCTATAAGCACTAAGTATCCCAAATTCTACAAGTTTTCTATTAAAAGATTTTGGATCTTTTTCTCGTACTGCACAACTACTACAGCTAGATTTACTATTGCATACTGCATTTGAAGCAGGAATGGATAGATTAATGCTTGTTACAAATAAACTATTTAATTTATTTATAATTTCATCCAATGCTATACTTTTTTTGTGTGTAAATACTATGGACTTACACTTTCTATTTTCTCTAAACGAAAGAAAAATATCATGAAACTCTTCTTGTATAATCTCAAGGTTTGATACCTTATAAAAAATATCCGATTTAAGTCTTACTCTGTTTGATGCTACACTTTTTATTGCTATTTCATTCATTTTCAACTCTTTATATCTTATTGACACCTAATTAAAATTTACTTGTCACTTAGCTATAAAGCCAAGTGATACCCCACAAAAGCTAAAACATAAGCGATAACAGATGTCATAATAAATAGATACCCTCCATATTTCCAACCACCAGCTTCTCTTGAAAATACAGTAACTGCTGCTAAACAAGGTAGATAAAACATTATAATAATTATAAAGGCGACTGCTGAAGGAAAAGAGATATGCTTCTGTAATCTTTGCATTAGTGAATTACTATTTTCATCCACATCTCCACCTAAAGAGTATAAAACACCTAGTGTTGAAACGATGACCTCTTTGGCTACAAGTCCAGTTTGGAGTGCTACACCCATTTTCCAGTCCATACCAAGTGGCTCAAATACAGGTTCTATAAATTTACCAACTCTTCCTAAATAACTTTGCTCCAAAAGTTTTTCATTCAACTCGTTTTCTAAAACACTTTTTTTCTCTTGTGAAGTTACTACTTCAATTTTTTTAGTATAACTATCGCTAAGGTCAATATTTTTTGGATAATTACTTGCAAACCATATTAATAGAGATGCACCTGCGATGAATGTCCCTGCTTTTTTTAGGTACATAACTGTTTTAGTATAAACCGTATGCCATACAAGTTTTAAAGTAGGCATTCTATACTTTGGCATCTCCATAACAAATGGCTCACTCTCACCTCTAAATGCAGTAAGTCTCAAGATTTTTGCAAAAACAAGTCCTAAAAATGCACCACCCATATAGATGGCAAACATAACATCACCTTGAATTGCTGGAGCAAAAAATGCACCTACAAAGAGAACATATACAGGTAGTCTAGCACCACAACTCATAAACCCAATGATGAAAAGTGTTACCATTCTATCTCTATCATTTTTAATAATTCTTGCACTCATATATGCAGGTATTGAACAACCAAATCCAGTAATAAGAGGAATGAAAGATTGCCCATGTAGTCCAAATTTATGAAAAATACCATCAAGAAGATACGCAACTCTACTCATATAGCCAGTGCTTTCAAGTAGTGCAATTCCTATAAATAAAATAATAATGTTAGGAACAAACATCACAACAGCACCAACACCAGCAATAACCCCATCTACAATTAGTGAGCGAATATCCTCATTTTCTATAGAACCACCTACATTATCACCGAGCCAACCGAAGAATGCATCTATCCAATCCATAGGGATAGAACCAATATCAAAAGTGAGCTGGAACAATCCCCACATAAAAAATAAGAATATAGGTATTCCCCAAATAGGGTGAATTAAAAGGTTATCTATTTTTTGTGTTAATGGGATTTTTTCTTGTTTTTCCTGTTTTACTCTTACGGTCTCAGTAATAATCCCTTTATTAAAAGCCATAAACTCTTCTGCCATAGCATCACTGATTAAATCTTCATCATTATGGAGTTTAATATGTTCAATCGCTTCTCTAACTATTGATTGGAGTTCAATCCATATAGGCTCATCATGAATCATTCTATAGCTATACTTGTCTTCTCTTAAAAGGTTAATTGCTAAAGTACGATAAGAGGATTGAGAAGAGAAGTTGTTTTCTTGAAGATATGCAACAATCTTTTCAATCTCCTCTTCAACTGCTTCTGACAAAACAAATTTAGGCTCTTTCTTTGGTTGATTGTATGTTTTTATAATTATAGAAAGGAGTTGTTCTATTCCCTCTTTTTTTAAAGCAGAAACTTTGATGGTATCGACATTAAGCAACTCACTTATATAGTTTGAATTAATCTCAATGCCATCTTTTTCTGCTTCATCTATCATATTTAGAGCAATTATCATCTTTTTATCTAGTGTAAAAAGTTCTGTTGTAAGTTGCAGGTTTCTTTCAAGGTTTGTAGAATCTACAACATTTAAAATGATGTCATATTCATCATCTCTTAAAAATTGGCTTGTTACTTTCTCTTCAAGAGAGTATTCGTTAAGCATATAAGTACCTGGTAAATCCACCATATGGATAGAGTAGCCATTATACTCAAACTCTATCTCCTCTTTCTCTACTGTAACACCTGTAAAGTTTCCAACATGAAGCTTTGCATTACCTATGGAGTTTGTAAGCAGACTTTTACCAACATTTGGTTGCCCAACGAGAGCTATTTTTATATTTTTAGACACTATTTTTTCTCCACTTCAATATTTTGAGCTTCTTCTTTGCGAAG
>JALTDI010000007.1 GCA_027074255.1 Desulfurellales bacterium | reverse complement strand
CATTTCTCACCCCCTAATTTGTTTTATTTTATTCAATAGTTCTTCAGTATTACCAACCAGAATAGAAAAAGTCTTTTCTTCTTGCTTGATTAAGTTTTCTGTATCATCAAGCAGATTATTAAACTTCTTTCTTGCCCTTTCAGCACCTTTTTTTGTAATTATTCCTCGTTTAAGTGCAGTTTCAAGTTGTTTTGCCCTTTTACTGCGTAGGGCGTCAAGCAGCTTTTCTTTTGAGATTATGAAGTTGTAGCTACTTCTTATCATTTTTTCGAAGATTAAGCCTGTTTTGTCTTGTATGTCGTTGATTTCATTTAAGGTATTCAAATATCGACCCATTTTGAGCCTTA
The DNA here is from genome assembly GCA_027074255.1 of Desulfurellales bacterium. Taxonomy (GTDB): domain Bacteria; phylum Campylobacterota_A; class Desulfurellia; order Desulfurellales; family Hippeaceae; genus S144-51. The sequence goes on along the minus strand of JALTDI010000007.1, from coordinate 834 downwards.
GTTCATCTATTTCATGCTCTTTTTCTTTCTTTAAGGCGTCGTATTCACCTTCAAGTTTCCATATTTCGTCCTCTATTTCCTGTTTTTTCTGTTCTATTTTCTCGTTTTGAGTTTGCTTGATGTAATCTATTATTAGATACACAGTAAAGCCGAGCAGGATAAATATAGCTATACCTATCGCATAGCCGAAGTAATGAAAAAAATAAGCAAAAGACAATACAAAAATATCTCTGATATTAGAAAAGGTGTGTGTAGTTGCTATTGAATATATGCCAAACAAAAGCCAAGTTGCAAGTGCGGTTAAGAGGATACACCAAACCATATTATTACTTCTCTTGCTCCATCTGTTTTTTAATCTTTAAATAAGCGTTTCTGATTGTTACGTGGCTTATCTGTTTATGGTGATAGGTTTTTATGTATTCGCTTATTTTACGCCAGCCTAACCCCTCTTTGCGGAGTTTCTCTATTTCGTGAAAGTATCTTAGGCGGATTAGTCGGGTTTGTTTACCCTCACGGGACCGGCGTCTGTCGGATAAGCGCACTCTTTTAATCTTATCTATAAGGGTGGTTTCCTGCTCTGTTATATGGGATTTGCGTTGCGTGAGGGATAATAGTGTCTCTTGGTATTTTAGCTCGGTTTCAAGTTTCTCAAGCAGTTCCTTTGCTTTATCAAGGTGAATATCCCAAGCACGCTGGAGTGTAAAGACTTTTGCCTCTATGGGCATTTTTGCAAATACGGCAAAATAGTTTTTAGGTTTCATAATCACCTCAAGTAGTGTTCGGTTATATCGGGGCGCTCGTGACCGAGTAGGTTTGACACTTCTTGTAAAGCCT
>JALTDI010000006.1 GCA_027074255.1 Desulfurellales bacterium | reverse complement strand
AGTTTTTTCCGTAGCATTTAGAGCAAACACCGTGTTCGGCTTTACATGTCAAAATAGAATATATCCTAACCTGTCTTATGCCGGCTTCGATTATCTTAGCAACCTTATCTTCGTTAATCTCTTCGTTTTCTTTAACTATGATTTCTTTTGTAAACGGATTTATCACATCCTCAGCAGCAATCCTGCCCAAAATTCTATCCTCTAACGATTCTATCTCTTCACCATTAACCATAATGGCTGTTACATTAATCCCCTCTGTTGTGCCGCAATCATCCATAGTTACGGTAACATCCTGGGCAACATCAATAAGCTTTCTCGTTAAATATCCGGCATTAGCGGTTTTTAAAGCCGTATCGGCTAATCCCTTTCTTGCTCCGTGAGTAGATGTAAAATACTCCAATACGGTCAAACCTTCCTTAAAGTTAGATTTAATAGGTGTTTCTATTATGTCTCCGGACGGTTTGGTCATAAGACCCCTCATGCCGGCAAGCTGTCTCATTTGCTGAGCCGAACCTCTTGCTCCCGAATCGGCCATAATAAATACCGAATTAAAGCTCTCTCCATATTCTCCACCGAGCTGTTTCATCATAGCAGATGCAATTCTATCTGTGGTTACACTCCATATATCAACCGACTTGTTGTATCTCTCGGAATCTGTAAGCAGACCCTGCCTGTATTGATCCTGAATTTTTCTAATCTCTTTTTCTGCCTTTTTAATAATCTCGGCCTTTTCCTGAGGCACTATCATATCCTCAATGGATATGGAAACTCCAGCTCTATTAGCCATTTCAAAGCCGAGATTCTTTATATCATCCAAAAATTTAACAATAGTGGGCAAATCATAGTTCCTATACATATACAAAATGAATTTATTAAGCTCTTTTTTATTAAATGTTTTATTTACACTTTTTAAGGGAATTTCATTAGGCACTATATCGTAAAAAAGTATTCTTCCTACGGTGGTGTCTATTATTTCATTATCTATTCTCAAATTAACCTTGGCGTTTAGGGAGCAAACCTTGTTTTCATAAGCTATTCTTGCTTCTTCCATATTTGCGAATATCATTCCCTCGCCCGGCTGATTATCCTTAGGTTTGGTCATATAGTATATACCCAAAACCATATCCTGGCTTGGCATGGCTATGGGGCTGCCGTGTGCAGGAGAGATAACGTTTTCCGTTGAAA
>JALTDI010000005.1 GCA_027074255.1 Desulfurellales bacterium | reverse complement strand
ATTTAATGTAATACAGCTTGCCGTTTTCTTCGTTGTGTTCAACCTCCAAATCGCTTAAAGCCGTATGGCATCTCGGGCACCAGTTGATTATATACTTATCCTTATATATAAGTCCCTCTTTGTATAGTTGGACAAAAACCTTTTTTACCGCTTTTGACAGCTGCTCGTCCATGGTAAAGCGCAGTCTAGACCAATCGCAGCTTAGTCCGAGTCTTTTCATTTGGCTTACAATTCTATTTCCATATTTCTTTTTCCACTTCCAAACATGTTCAACAAAAGCTTCTCTTCCGAGGTCTTCTTTCCTTTTGCCCTCTTTTGCTAATTCCTTTTCTACCATATTCTGCGTAGCAATACCTGCGTGGTCTGTTCCTGGGACCCATAGGACATTGAAACCTTTCATTCTTTTGTATCTAATCATTATATCCTGCAGCGTACCGTTTAGAGCATGGCCTATATGTAGAACGCCGGTTACATTGGGAGGAGGAATAACTATGCTGTAATTAGAAGAATCGTCATGTTCTGAAGGTTTAAAATATCCGTTGGACTCCCAATATTCATACCATTTTTGCTCAAAATTCGGATTATATTTTTCATCAGTCATTAAAGCACCTCTTTTTTGAAAAGATTTTCATACATAGACAAGTTCTGCACCGACACTTAACGCTTCCATATTAATAGATTTTATTTCCTCAGGGACTATGCTGTCTATTGCTTTTATAAGAAATTCCCTTTCCATAGGCAGATAGTTGGACAGAACACCGAGCATAATAGTGTTTGAGATCTTAACGCTCCCTATCTTTTCTGCCTCTTCAAAGAATTTCCTCACAATAAGCGTGTTGGTTTTAAAATTTTTAATAGCCTTGTCTATATTTTTTTCATCTATTGTTTGATTGATTATGGGCACAATCCTGTCATTTATGACTAAAACAGCATTATTTGAGTTTATATACCGTATCCATCGTAGAGCTTCTATCTTTTCCGTTGCGATTAAAAATTTAACGCCGCCGAGCTTGTCGGTGGGTGAATAAACCTTCTTACCAAACCTTACAGATGCCGAAACGGAACCTCCCCTTTGACTCATACCGTGTATTTCGCTCTTTTTTACATCAAACCCGGCAAGCATAAAGGCCTCAGCTAATACATTCGATGCTGTGATAATGCCGTCTCCACCGACACCTACAAATAAAA
>JALTDI010000004.1 GCA_027074255.1 Desulfurellales bacterium | reverse complement strand
CGCTTTTTTCTACATTAAACAAACTATTTTTGCCCAGAGCAATATGAATTGTGCCTAATCCTTTCTCAGCTTCCAGTGAAGTGGGCGGAGAAATCCTTTTGCCATCTTTAGTGTATCTAAAAGCTTTAGAGTTCATACCAAAAGCAAACTCAGCTAATTTAAAAGCGTCAGTAGTTTTATCTTTGGGATTTTTCTTCCTATATTCCCTATTTGCTTCATCTAAAATTTTTTTCAATTTTTTAGCTGCCTTTCCGCCTTCTATTTTAACTACTTTTCCTTTTTCAATCGTAAATTTTATTGGTTTGTCAGGCCGACCAATCATACCGATAGCGCCATCAGCCACATAAACGCCATTAGTCCCCTCTAAATCTACTGAACCTGCATATTCACCTGTCGGAAAATTACTGGCCATACCAGGTTTGTTAATAATGCCATCTTCTTTCATCAAACTTGGAACCTTAATATCAAGCTCTAAATTCGTTCCATTATTGCTTGTTATATTGACTTTTTCTACACCTTTCATTATTTCTGCAAAATGTTCTATTCTTTTTGCCATTTCTATTGGATCTTCAAGAGCGCCGCCTTTGGTTAAAATTTCCCTACTAGTATTAGTTATAGAAATAATTCTTGATCGGGAAGGAAAAGCACCAGCTTTTTTAAGCTTACGTTTTTCCAACATATCTTTTAATTCATCTGGGGAATATTTTTTTAAATTAGGAAAAGCATCCTTTAAAAGCGGCGAAGATAATAAGGTTGAAATAATTTCTGCACTATGATGTGGATGCAATAGATCAACTGTTTCTTCAGCATGGCTCCTGGACAAAGAAGTGACTAATAAAACTGCATCTGCTGTTTTCATTTTTTCGCCAATTGACTTACCAAACTTTTGGGCAGCATGTTCTGTTTTTGGTGCTACAATAATTCTACAATCATTGCCTGCTACCTGTTTTCCAGCATCCCATAAGGCCTTAACCATCAGTTTATCAGCTCCTGTGTCTGTAATAATTAATAAATTTTCACCCTTTTTATTATCTGACGATCTTTTTAGTGAAAATGATTTAATAACATTTTCCGCGCCAATTTTAAGCTTTTCATATTGCTCCTTTTCTTCTGGAGATAATTCTTCCTCTTTTTTATCCATTGAACGCAAAGCTAATTCATAACCATATTGTTGAATAGCGCCTTCCTCACTTCCTA
>JALTDI010000003.1 GCA_027074255.1 Desulfurellales bacterium | reverse complement strand
TGTGTCTGTTTTTGGAGAAAGTGGAATGGTCTGGAACCTTATCGTCCAAACTCAAACCCACAAACCATCTGTATCCTATATGCATATTTACCTCTTCACACAATCTTCTTTCTGAGGTAATACCGTAAAGGTAACCCACAAGAAGCATTTTTATTAAAACCTCAGGGTCTATGGATGGTCTGCCTGTATTGCTGTATAGATGCTTGGTTTTCTTTCGTATAAAAGAAAAGTCAATATATTTATTGATCAATCGCAAAATATGATTTTCTGGTATCATATCTTCTATATTTATGTAGTAAAACAAAGGTGCTTGTTTTGTCTTTTTTCCCATCATTGCAAAATGACTCCTTAAAGATAAAGAATAAGGGTTTCATAACTGAAACCCTTATTAGTATAACATTTTCAGTGATTGAAGACAATCAGAAACGGTGTTTTTCAACAGGCTGTTGAGATACGACCCCGAAGGTTATCCTATTCATAAATCATATCTAAACCACATTCTTGCACTAAGTCCTTTAATTGCTTTAGTGCTGTCTCATAGTTTTTATGGGTTTCCATAAAATAGCCTTGATATTCAATTGGTAATCTGAAAGGATTCCCACCTTGATGGACAGGCTCTTTAGCAATTAGATATCTTTTTAAGCTAGTGGCGAAAGGAATACTACTTTCAATTTTGGCAATGTAACCATTATCATAAAGGTACTTTAAAGCCTCATAATATAATTCACCAACAGTAAATGCTTCAAATCTGTTACCGTTAATTGTAACAATAGCTCCTTTTCGTCTTGTTCTAGTGTTATTAGAGGAAGACGATTTAGAGGTTTCTGATTCCTTATTTCTACCCAAAGCATCAAGAAATCTTGCCGGTTTTTCTCCTTGTTGGCTTTGAAAAGATGCAGTAAAGTTTAGCATTCCATGGATAAAGTCTATTAGTATCTCCACTTGAGGTCTGTGGCCACAAATGCTTTCTACCTTTTCGCCCAAAATTTCCAGTAAAAATTCATCCGGCTCTCGTAAAAGTTGATCCCACGCTTTAGGAAGAGCTTTTGTGACAAGTTTGTTTTTTTCTCTGCTCTCTTTTACCTCTTTAGCTTTCCGTAACGCTTCACCATCTGATATAGCTTGTTTGCTCAAAAAATTTTTAAAATTATTTGAGACGCTTTCAATTGATTGATTTATTATATCTATTGAGAAAAATTTTCTTTGTTCCCAAGTACCGCCCACCAATGGAAGATAAAACCACCAAGTTAATCCATTTGTGAGAACGGCTATTTCTATCCCATATTCAAAGGCATATTCAAGCAGTTGTTTTTCATGCCTTTCAAGCTCTTCAGAAACGCGTTTTGCCTCAATAAAAACAGCCTTTCTTCGTTCTATGTGAAGGCAATAATCAACACGTCCATTCCCTACGGAAAATTCAGGGGTTACTTCATTGATATCAAAACAATTCCACCCTAATGCAGATAATATCGGTAAAATAGCACCTTGTTTGGTTGCTTCTTCAGTTTTATTAAATAAAGAAGTGTTTTGCGATAGTGAATGAATAATTTTTTCTAAGGCTTGATTATCCACCCTAATTCCCCTTTTTCATTACAAAAACTTATTGAACATACATTTTTATATACTATGGAATATGATTGGTCAAGCTTTTATCTTTTTTGTCAACACCAAAAAATATCTTTTTGTGAATCACTTGAAGCAGCGTCTCAACATCTGATACATATTTTTTACTGCTTTCCATATATCTTAAAAACAATTCTATTTTATAGTTCCAGATAGACCGTCAACATCAATCTTGGAAGAGGTGTTTTATCTTTAATATTGTGTATTTTTTCGATTGACTGCTTGGTTGATATCTGATATATTAGATATCAGAGGTGAAAAAAATGAGTGCCATACTGACAAAATCGTTGAGAGAACAGGTATATGAATACTTAAAACAAGAGATAAGCAGCAACAGAATAAAAAGGGGCGGTTTTATAGATATTAACGACATAAGCAAAAAGCTCGGCGTCAGCAAAACGCCTTTAAGAGACGCCCTCTTAAAGTTAGAAGCCGACGGTTTTGTAAAAATTTTCCCAAGACGCGGCATTATGGTCAACGAACTCACTTTGGGTGATATTAAAAACATCTATGAAATAATAGGCGCTTTGGAGTGCTCTGCTTTATCGTCTCTCGGCGGTATTTTTAACGAAAACCACCTACAAAAAATGGTCTTGTTCAATGAAAATATGAAAAAAGCGCTTGATAGAGATAATTTTGACGAGTACTACAAAAACAACCTTGATTTTCACAACACATACTTAAACCTATCCTCGAATGAACCTTTAAAAGAAACACTTAACAAGCTTAAACAAAGGCTGTATGACTTTCCGCCAAACAGGGAGTATGTTGCTCAATGGGAGAGAAACTCAACCAAAGAACACGATAAACTCATATCTCTTTTGAAGGCTGAAAAATTTGCTCAAGCCGGTGATTTTATCAAAGACGTACACTGGTCGTTTGAGGTTCAAAGAAAATACATTGAGCTTTACTATTTAAAGGACAAGAAATGAAGGGCATTGTGTTTGACATTAAACGATACTCCATACACGATGGAGAAGGGCTTAGAACAACCGTTTTTTTAAAGGGCTGCCCGCTGCGCTGCTTGTGGTGCCACAACCCCGAAAGCCAGCAGTTAGAACCCCAAATGGTCTGGTATGAAAACAGATGCATAAGCTGCTTCAGCTGTGTTGACTCCTGCAAATTCAATGCCATAAATGTAGATTCAGAAAAAAAAATTGAAATTTCTGCAAAATTGTGTTCACTTTGCGGTGAATGCGTGAATGTTTGTCCTACAAACGCTATAGAAATGATAGGCAAAGAGTATGAAGCAAAAGAGTTGGTAAGTGAAATTTTAAAAGACGAGCTGTTTTTTGAGGATGGCGGCGGTGTAACCATATCCGGCGGAGAGCCGTTTGTGCAGTACGATTTTTTGATGGGAATTTTAAGCCTGCTGCATAATGAAAAACTGAACATCGCATTGGATACGTCGGGATATATCTCAAAAGACAAACTTTTATCAAGCATAGAATACGTTTCTTTGTTTCTTTACGACTTAAAAATTATGGATTCAAAAAAACATAAAGCATACACGGGGGTTGATAATAGAATAATCTTGGACAATCTAAGAATACTCGATGAAAACGGTGCAAAAATAGCCGTCAGAATTCCCGTTATTCCGACAATAAACGACGATAATGAGAATATCGAAAAGACTATTGGCTTTTTGCTTAAATTGAAAAATATCGTCAGTGTTGATTTGCTGCCGTTTCACAATATGATGATAGACAAATACAAAAGATTGAAGATGCCCTATCTGCTTGGCAATATTGAAAAACCCAAAGACAATGAAATGGAAAAATTAAAAAAAGAGTTTCAGCTGGCAGGCTTTCAAGTGAATATAGGAGGTTGAAAATGAGCAAGGATGTAAGCTGTAAGGTGATTGACTATACGCACATAGTAAAACAGGAAAGAGGGATGAACGAGAGAATAAAGCGTTTGAGAAAACAGAGTGTAGAAGCTGTTGAATCCATATCGGCAGAAAGGGCAAAACTGCTAACGGAGTTTTACAAAACAACAAAAGAGGAGTCCTTACCAATTAAAAGAGCCAGAGCGTTTGAATATATTCTGAAAAATAAAAAGATAACTATAAATGAGGGTGAGCTTATAGTAGGTGAAAGGGGCGAAAAACCCAAAGCAACACCGACATATCCCGAAATTACCCTCCACTCGCCCGATGACTTGAAGGTGTTGAACGACAGAGAGAAGGTTTCCTACAAGGTTTCAGAAGATGTTTTTGATGTCTATGAAAAGGAAATCATACCGTTTTGGAGCGGTAAAACTATTCGAGAAATGATTTTTAAAGAGGTTGACAAAAAGTGGGTCGATGCATTTCAAGCCGGTGTATTTACCGAGTTTATGGAGCAGAGAGCACCCGGACACACCGTTTTGGACGGCAAAATATACAAAAAAGGAATGCTCGATTTTATAAAGGATATTGATAGGGCTATCAATGCGCTTGATGAGGAAAACGACAGGGATTTTATGGATAAAAAAGAGGAGCTTGAAGCGATGAAGATAGCCGCAAATGCAATAATCAAATTTGCAAAAAGATATGCAAATGAGGCTAAAAGGCTTGCAAAAGCGGAAAAAAATACAAAAAGAAAACAGGAGCTTTTAAAAATAGCCGAGATTTGCGAATACGTTCCCGCAAATGCTCCGAGGACTTTTTATGAGGCGCTTCAATACTACTGGTTTGTTCATCTTGGCGTCATAACAGAGTTAAACGGGTGGGATTCATTCTCGCCTGGTAAATTGGATAAACACCTATATCCGTTTTACAAAAGCGATATAGAAGAAAGAAAGCTAACCAAAGACGAAGGAAAAGAGCTGCTTGAGGCTTTGTGGGTTAAATTCCATAACCACCCTGCCCCGCCCAAAGTCGGTGTGACGGCACAAGAAAGCTCAACCTATACGGATTTTGCCCAAATA
>JALTDI010000002.1 GCA_027074255.1 Desulfurellales bacterium | reverse complement strand
ACAAGAGGAGCTGGCAAAGCAATAGCAGACGATTGGGCTGTTTACACGCAATCAGGTGCAAGCAAATTAACTGATTTAGATTATAAAAATATTTTAAATAAGATTGAAAACTTACAAATTTATTATCAGCAATCTAATGAAAAAGCGCTTACACTCAACCAAGTCCCAGAAGAATTATCAGCAGATGGAAAATCAATCAGCTTATATAATTATTCAAATTATTTAGCAGCTGGATTAAAAGAATTATTAAAGCAATTTAAAATAGCGTCATCAACAATATCAAAGTTAACTGTTAAATTAGACAATGGCAATGTAATAGACACTAAATTGACAAAACAACAAAAGCAAATTTTAAACAACTTAGCATCAGCTGGCTTAAAAATAGATGAGCAAGGATACTTAAAGGTAAGTAAAATATCAGCTAATGAAGTAAAAACCGACCAATTAACAATTAGCGGCAAAGTTGCTGGAGCAAGCGTTGGACAAGCAATGATTGCCACTGGAACTAAAGAAGTGTTTATAAATAGTAATTTAGTTGATGAAAATTCAAAAATATTTGTTAGCCCAGACAAGCCAGTCGCCATTGCAGTTAACAAAAAAGAAGCGGGCAAAGGGTTTAATGTTTCTTTATCAACAACAACAAAAAGCGCAATTAAATTTGATTGGTGGATAATTAAATCCTCACCAGTTTGTAGTTTAGAACATTTAGACTTGTGTAATAATCAGGAAGATTGCGAAGGAGTAGGCGGTTATTGGTATAAAGCTAAAGATGATGAAAGCGAATCTTGTCATCAAGAAGCTCAGCCAAAGTGCGATAGTAATCATTTAGATTTGTGCGACACTCAGGCAGATTGCTTTAAAGCTGGTGGCGCTTGGGATGCCAGCAGTACTTCTTGCTCAACTATCTCTCCAGAAGTAAATTTTGATAGCGAATCTTATTCTGGATCCACGAGCACACCAGTTAGTTTTAGCGCTACAGCCAGTGGCTTTAGCACAACAACATTGAACTATATTTGGGACTTTGGAGATTCTAATAGTACAACAAATAGTACAACAACTGATACTGGTCTTGTTAGTCATACTTACAATGCTACTGGAACCTATGAAGTTTTGCTTAAAGTTAATAATAATAGCGTGGGACAATCAGCTAGCGCGACAACAACAGTTACAGTTAAAGGGAAAGGATCAAATTAATGACAAAATAGGGTAAAG
>JALTDI010000001.1 GCA_027074255.1 Desulfurellales bacterium | reverse complement strand
GAGCAGGGCTCTACATCCCTGGTGGAAAAGCGGCCTACCCAAGCTCACTTCTTATGAACGTCATCCCTGCTCAAGTTGCAGGTGTAGAAGAGATAGTGGTATGTACTCCAGCACCGGATAATGAACTTAATGAGCTTTTACTTGCTGCGTGTCACCTCTGTAAAGTGACACAAGTCTACAGAGTAGGTGGCGCATCTGCCATAGGTGCAATGGCGTATGGAACGGAGACTATTCCTAAAGTTGATGTCATCACCGGACCGGGAAATATCTTTGTAGCTACAGCTAAAAAGTTAGTCTATGGTGAAGTAAACATAGACATGATAGCTGGTCCTTCTGAGATAGGTATATTGGCAGATGAGACAGCAAGAGAAGACTATCTCGCTATTGACTTGCTGAGTCAGGCAGAACACGACGAAATGGCATCGTCTATCCTCATCACTACCGATGAGGAACTTGCTAACAAGGTGAGTGATAAAGTAGAAGCGTTCCTTGGTACACTCAGTCGTGAAGAGATAGCAAGAAAGTCCATAGAAGAGCGTGGTGCTATTATCGTAGCTTCAGACATGGATGAGGCGATATCTCTTATGAATGAGATAGCACCAGAACACTTGGAAGTGGTTACCAAAGACCCTATGGCATTGCTAGATAGTATTAAACACGCAGGAGCCATTTTCTTAGGTGAAAATACTCCTGAACCTATAGGTGACTACGTAGCAGGCCCTAACCATACACTTCCTACAGGTGGGACTGCAAAGTTTTATTCTCCTTTAAGTGTGGATAATTTCTTAAAAAAGTCGTCTATTATTTCTATGTCAAAACCAAGGAAGCCGGCGCGGAAGCGCTACCGCGGCAAAGAGCGCCGCTCTGGCCAAGAAAAGGTCCGCGTTAACTTCACGTTGCATGAGGAAAACGTGCGCAATGCCTCTGGTAGTCCCTGGGTTCCTCCGGAAAAGCGCTCGAAAACCCAGTACCGCAAGCTGAATCCTTTAAACAACACACTGCACAGGCGCTACAGGCGCGTTTTTGGAGTTGAAAAACCCTTCAACAACGCAAAAATGGAGTTTGTTGGCTCAACCGTTGACTCGCATGGAAAAACAACTTACTGGTACAGGGACAGGAGAAGGGGAAAAGTGAAAATTTCCCTGGACAACCCGCAGTTGCAGGTCTACCTGGAGCACGCTTTAAAGAATAAACTTCCAATCTCAAGCTATGGCC